>NZ_JBSFGB010000007.1:0-132710 GCF_053596375.1 Streptomyces sp. NPDC001709
GCAGCCCGATCGGCCCCGTGACATACGGCAGCTCGTCACTGAGCACGTCCTTGCCGAGCAGCGCCTTCGCCACGCCCGCGCCGAGCAGCTCGTCTCGGTCGGCTGGGAGGGCGCCGTCACGGGGTCCGACTCGGGCGGATGAGAAGGCGCCCCGTCACGGGCCCGACTCGGGTAGCTGGGAGGGCATCCGTCATCGGGTCCGAATCGGGCGGATGAGAAGGACCATCACGGGGCCCGACTCGGACAGTTGAGAAAGCGCCCTCATGGAGTCCGAATCGACCAGCCGAGACGGCACCATCACGGGCCCGTCACGAGGCCCGGCTCGGGCGGATGAGAAGGCACCATCACAGGCCCGTCTCGGTCGGCCGGGAGGGCGCCGTCATGGGGTCCGGGTCGGGGCGCTCGGTGGTGGTTCTCAGATCACCGCTCGTGCCAGGCGGGTCGCCATCGCCGCCCTCGGGCCGCTGTCCGGCGGGCGGCGTTTCGGGTGGACCGTGTTGGCCAGCAGGACCAGGAACGTGTCCGTTCTCGGGTCGAGGACGAGGGACGTGCCGGTGAAGCCCGTGTGCCCCGCCGCGCCGCGCCCGGACAGCTCGCCCATGAACCACGGCTGGTCGACGGCGAAGCCCAGCCCCGGTGGGGTCAGCAGCAGCTCGACGAAGTCGGGGCCGAGGATGCGGGCGGGGCCGTAGGAGCCGCCGGCGAGCAGGGCGCGGCAGAAGACGGCCAGGTCGCGGGCGGAAGAGAAGAGCCCGGCATGGCCGGCGACGCCGCCGAACGCGAAGGCGTTCTCGTCGTGGACCACGCCCCGCAGCATCCCGCGGTCCGCCTTGGCCCACGGCCGCCGCTGGTCCTCGGTGGCGGCGGCGCCGGGGCACGGCCCGAAGCAGGTGGCCGTCATGCCGAGCGGGCGCGTGATGCCGTCCTGGACGAGGACGTCGAGGGTCCGGCCGGTGATGCGCTCCAGCACCGACTGGAGCAGGAGCATGTTCAGGTCGGAGTACAGGTAGCGGCCCGGCTCGCTCGTCGGAGGCTCGGCGCGCAGCAGGGCCAGCCGGCTCGCGTCGTCGGGGCAGTCGTACAGGGGCAGTTCGGGGCGGAGCCCGGAGGTGTGGGTGAGCAGGTGCCGCACGGTGATGCCGTGGGCGGCCGCGGCGTGGAAGTCGGGCAGGTAGTCGCCGACCCGGGCGTCCATCCCGAGGGTGCCGCGCTCGATCTGCTGTACGGCGGCGACGGAGGTGAACAGCTTGGTGAGGGAGGCCAGGTCGAAGGGCGTGTCGACGGTGGCCGGGACCCGGGCGGCGGGCGGCAGTTCGACGCCGGTGTCGGTCTTGGGGTCGTAGGCGGAGTAGCGCACGGCCCAGCCCGCGGCCTCGGCCACGGCGATCACCGGTCCGCGGCCGGCCAGCACGACGGCACCGGCCGCCCAGGGTCGGTCTCCGGCGGTGAGGGCGTGCACATCGCCGATCAGGTGGCCGAGTTCCACGGGGTCGAGCCCGGCCCGCTCCGGTGTGTCGGCGCGCAGTTTCGGTGCGCTCAGTTCTCGTCTCCCTCCGGCCCCGCACATGTGTTCCCACGCGTGCTCCAGGGACGGCACATTCCCACGAAGCAGGCCGTCGCGACCAGTGCTCCCACCAGTTGGACCACCGCCATGGGCACGGCGCTGTGCTCTCCGGCGACGCCGACGAGCGGCGAGGCGACCGCCCCGACGAGGAAGGAGGAGGTGCCGAGCAGCGCGGAGGCGGAGCCCGCGGCATGGCGGGTGCGCAGCAGGGCGAGGGACTGGGCGTTGGGGAGCGTGATGCCCATGGCGGACATCAGGACGAAGAGCGCGGTGGCGACGGGGGCGAGGCCGACCTCGCCGAAGGCACCGGCGGACATCAGCAGCAGGGCGCTCGCGGCGACCACGATCACCGCGAGGCCGCAGGCCAGCACCTTGTCCAGGCCGACCCGGCCGACCAGCACCTTGCCGTTGACCTGCCCGGCGATCACCAGGCCGACCGAGTTGAGGCCGAACAGCAGGCTGAAGGTCTGCGGGGAGGCGCCGTAGATCTCCTGGATCACGAACGGGGACGCGGATATGTAGGCGAACAGCCCGGCGAAGGCGAAGCCGCCGGCCAGCATGTAGCCGGTGAAGGGGAGGTCGGCGAGCAGGGCACGCATGGAGCGCAGGGCCGCACCCGCTCCCCCGGCGTGCCGGTGCGCGGGCGGCAGGGTCTCCGGCAGCCGCAGCCGGACGAGGGCGGCGAGCAGCGCGCCGACCGCCGTCAGGACCACGAACACGCCCCGCCAGTCGGTCAGCCGGAGGATCTGCCCGCCGATCAGTGGCGCCACGATCGGCGCGACCCCGGAGATCAGCATCAGGGTGGAGAAGAAGCGGGCCATGGCCACCCCGTCGTACAGGTCGCGTACGACGGCACGGGCGATGACGATCCCGGCCGCGCCCGCGAGGCCCTGCGCCAGCCGGAAGGCGATCAGCGTCTCGACGTTCGGCGCGAGGGCGCACAGGGCGGTCGCGAGGACGTAGACGGCGAGGCCGGCGAGCAGCGGCCGACGGCGGCCCCAGCGGTCGCTCAGCGGGCCGACGATCAGCTGCCCGAGGGCCATGCCCAGCAGGCAGGCGGTGAGGGTGAGCTGGACGGCCGCGGCGGGCGCGTTCAGGGATCCGGTGACCTGCGGCAGGGACGGGAGGTACATGTCCATCGCGAGCGGGGGTGTCGCGGTGAGGCCGCCGAGGACGAGAGTGACGAGCGGGCCGGTGCGGCGGGCTGCGCCGGACTGCGCCGGGGCAGGGGTGGATGTGAGCCGTCTCTTCGGTGTCGGTGCCGCCGTGCGCCCGTGCATGCGCCCCTCCCTTGTTCAGAAGTCACCTGTCGTACGCGACCGGCACCCATGCTCTCAGCTCGCACAGACTGCCGGGGCACGCATGAGCGGGTGCGGTACCCCGGGGAACCGGTGGCCGTCCTTGCCGGATAACCGTATGGCGGACATGGCGTTCCGCATGGCGGATTTGCCGCCTACGCTGCGGAGCCATGACTGACAGGCAATCGAAGATCGCGGTGGTGACCGGCGCCGGTTCCGGCATCGGGCGGGCCGTCGCCGTGGAGCTGCTGCGGGCCGGCTGGTCGGTGGCGCTGGCCGGCCGGCGCACCGAGACGCTCGAGGAGACGGCGGGAGTGGTGCCGGAGGGCACCTCCCTCGCCGTACGCACCGACGTGTCGCGGCCCGAGGACGTGGACGCGCTGTTCGCGGCGACGGTGGACCGGTTCGGCCGCGTGGACCTGCTGTTCAACAACGCGGGGACCTTCGGGCCCGGCGGCGTCCCGGTCGAGGAGCTGTCCTACGACGCCTGGCGGCACGTGGTGGACACCAACCTCAACGGGGCGTTCCTGTGCGCGCAGGCGGCGTACCGGCGGATGAAGGAGCAGGATCCGCAGGGCGGCCGGATCATCAACAACGGCTCCATCTCGGCGCACACGCCCCGCCCGCTCTCGGTCGCCTACACCGCGACCAAGCATGCGCTGACCGGCCTGACCAAGTCGCTGTCCCTGGACGGGCGGGCGTACAACATCGCCGTCGGGCAGATCGACATCGGCAACGCGGCGACCCACATGACGGCCCGGATGCAGACCGGAGCGCTCCAGGCGAACGGTGAGGTGGTGCCGGAGCCGGTGATGGACGTGGCCGATGTGGCACGCACCGTGCGACACATGGCCGAGCTGCCGCTGGAGGCGAACGTGCAGTTCGCGACGGTGCTGGCGACGGCGATGCCGTACATCGGGCGGGGCTGAGGCCGCTTCGGGCCGGGGTGACCCCATTACCACAAACGGAATTTGAACATCCATGGTATTGCGGCCGGTCGAGCACGTATGCTCAACTTTCCTCCACAAGAGCTTCACAGTTGGGGCACACGGATTCCGCGGCCAACACCGAGGGGGGAGGCGGCGGCCGTTCCACCGGGCCGGAGTTGGGGGTGGACCTCGCGCGGACGCGGGGTACACGCCGGCCGGTGGAACGGCCACCGCACTGTTCAGCGCCGGTGCCGGCCGCCGGGCTCCGTGGCCTCCGCGGCCTCGGCGGCCCCCGCGTCCGGCTCGGCCATCGCGGCCGCCGCGACCGCCCTGCGGCGCCGCTTCACCATCATCACCGCCCCCGCCGTCAGCAGCAGCGCCGTGATCCCCGCCCCTTCCGCCACCCGCCCGGTGGACAACCCTCCGGAGTCCGGCCCGGCCGCGCCGACCCCCGCCTGGGCCGCCTTGCGCGCCGGCGCCGGGCTCGCGCTCGCCCCGCCCTCGCTGAGCGGATCGACCAGCGTGCCCACGGCCTGCACCGAACGCCCGCGCCCGAAGCCCCAGTCGAGCAGTGCGGCGGCCTGTTCGTAGACGGCGTTGCTGCCCTCGGTGGGATGCATGACCGTCACCAGCAGGGTGCGCCCGCCCCTCGTGGCCGCACCGGTGAAGGTGTTGCCGGCGTTGCTGGTGTAGCCGTTCTTGACGCCGATCAGGCCGTCGTACGTCTTCAGGCCCCACGCCCCGGTCAGCAGACGGTCGGTGTTCTGGATCTGGAAGGTCTTCTTGCCGCCCGCCGGGAAGTCGGCGGTCCGCGTGCCGCAGTAGCCGCGGAAGTCGGCGTCCTTCAGGCCGTGGCGGGCGAACAGCGTGAGGTCGTACGCCGAGGAGATCTGGCCCGGGTGGTCGAAGCCGTCGGGGCTGACCACATGGGTGTCCAGGGCCTGCAGGTCCTGCGCCTTCGCCTGCATCTCGGCGACGGTCTTGGCGATGCCGCCGTTCATGTGGGCGAGGACGTGCACGGCGTCGTTGCCGGAGCGCAGGAACACGCCCTGCCACAACTGGTCCACGGTGTAGGTGATGCCGGGTTTGATGCCGACCAGGCTGGAGCCGGCCGGGACGTCGGCGAGGTCGGCGTCGGTGACCTTGTAGCGCTCGGTACGGTCGAACTTCTTCAGCACGGTGTCCGCGAACAGCATCTTCAGCGTGGACGCGGGCGCGAGCCGCCGGTGCGCGTTGAACGAGGCGAGCACCTCGCCGCTCTCGAAGTCGGCGATCAGCCAGGAGCGGGCGGTGAGCTTGCCGGGCACTCCGGAGGCACCGCGCACCTGGACGCCGGTACGGGCCAGCCGGTCACCCCCGATGACGGTGGTCGCGGCGGCCTCGGTAGCCGTGGACAGCGGAAGGGCGGCGGCCGTCAGCCCGAGGACGGCACGCCGGCTGAGCCGGGAACATTCACGCACTCGGGGACCGTACACCGCACCCAGCAGGCAACTCCCCGATCACGGGCCGGGACGGCTCGGAATTTGCCGCGTTATGAAAATACGATGAGTCAGCCCGGTTTCCCGGACGTTCCTCCCCCTTCGCGATCGCGCCGGCGTTCTGCCCGGCGAACACGGCGGCGCGCTCGGGGTCGTCGGCGTCGTTATGCCTGTCCGGTCTCGAAGCGGGAGATCCGTCCGTCGTCCTCGACCGTGAAGGTCCACCGGGTACGCATCTCGCCCCAGGTGTCGTTGCGGTAGCGGGCGAGAAGGGCCCGGCCGCCGGAGGACTCGTTGTCGACGTCCATGTGGCCGTTGGAGGAGAAGATCTCCTGGTCGATCCACTCGGCGAGGTCACGGTCGGAGCCGTCGTCGGACATGGTCGCGCCGGGGGCGAGGAGCGCCATGAAGCCCTCGCGGTCATGGGAGTTGACGGCGTTGACGAAGGCCCGGACGGCCGGGTCGCTGAGTCTGGCTGGCTGAATCGTCATGGCGCAAGGTTCACACCGCCGTGCCGGACCCGCCACCCGAACGCCCGCCACGACGGGCCCACGGGTGCCGGAGCTGCGACGGTGGCTACACGTCCGCCTGTCTGCATGGGAGTCATCGTGACCTGTTACGACCGACGTGATCTGGGCCTGCTGCTGCTCCGGCTGGGGACCGGCGGGGTACTGGCCGCGCACGGCGCGCAGAAGCTGCTCGGCTGGTTCGGCGGGCACGGTCTGGAGGGCACCGGCCAGTTCATGGAGTCCGTCGGCTACGCCCCCGGCAGGGCGAGCGCGACGGCGGCGGGCCTCGCGGAGGCGGGCGGCGGTACCCTCCTCGCCCTGGGCCTGGCGACCCCGGCGGCGGGCTCGGCGGCGGCCGGCGCGATGGCGGGGGCGGCCGCGGTCCACGCACCCAACGGCTTCTTCGCCCAGGAGGGCGGCTACGAGTACGCGGCGACCCTGGGCCTCGCGGCAGCGGGCCTGGCGATCGCGGGCCCCGGCCGCCTCTCCCTCGACCACGCCTCCGGCCACGTCTTCGACCGCGGCTGGATGGTACCGCTGGCCCTGGGGGCCACGGCGGCGGTCACGGCGCTGGTGGTGGGGGCGCGGAACCAGCGGGTGAGGGCGAAGGCGGAGGGCGAGCAGGAGGTGTTGTTCGAGGAGTTCGAGGAGTAGCGGGGGTTTCCGCGACCGGGGCCCGTGGCCGCACTGCGAGGCAGGCAGGCTGCGCAGGCGTGGCAGGCTGCGGGACATGACCGATCTGGACACCACCCCCGCCGCCCTCTGGCCGGCCGTCGACGAGCTCTGGACCTTCCTGGAGGCCACCCGCAAGCACCCCGGCACCGAGGGCCTCCTCCTGCGCGTCCTGAAACTCTCGGAGGAGGTCGGCGAGGTCGCGGAGGCGATCATCGGCGCGACCGGCCAGAACCCCCGCAAGGGCGTCACCCACACCTGGGAGGACGTACAGGCGGAACTGTGCGACGTGGTGATCACGGCCCTGGTGGCGCTGCGCACGCTGACGCCGCAGGCGCGGGAGGTGTTCGAGGGGCAGCTGGACCGGGTGGTACGGCGAACTCGAGGTGCGTGCACGGATGGCGACGGGTAGGACTCCCTCCGTGACGAGCACCGCTGCGCCGGGCACGACGGCGGACACCGCCGGCGCGCGATCCGGGATGCCACGGGCCGGGGTCGTCCGCCTGGGCTTCACCGGCCACCGCGCCGTCCCCGCCTCGCTGCTGCCTTACGTCCGCTCCCGGATGGCGGAGATGCTGGGTGGGCAGGGCCGTGTGGAGGTGGTGACCAGCCTCGCCGCCGGAGCCGACCAGATCTTCGCCGAGGTGGCTCTCGGCCGCGGTGTCCCGGTGACGGCCGTGATCCCGGGCATGGACTTCGAGGGCCACCTCGGTGACGCCGAGACGCGGGCGGCGTACCGGCGGCTGCTCAGGGCGTGTGCCGCACGCGTCGACCTTCCCGTGGAGGCGACGCACGAGGCGGCCTACCGTGCGGCGGGCCGGTGGATCGTCGAGCACGCGGACCGTCTCATCGCCGTCTGGGACGGCTGCCCCGCCCGCGGCCCCGGCGGCACCGGCGACGTCGTGGCGTACGCCCGCGCGTCGGGTGTCCCGGTGACGATACTGTGGCAAACCGGCGTACACCGCGACTGACCGACGCACCCCACACCCCACCGCTCTCGCAGCCCGCCCTCCCCCCATGCCCTCAGCCCTCGTACCGGGCCAGCCAGTCGGTGTACTGGGGGGACATGAGCCGTTCCGCCTCGGTGACCGCGTTGGACCAGGCGGCCTCGGTGATGGTTGCGGTCGTGGCGCGGTGGAAGGTCTCCAGGTCCTGTTCGACCAGGGAGTGCGCGTAGGTCAGCGGACGGTGCCGTCGCACCTCCTGCCAGGCAACCCCGGCGGCGGCCGCGGCGCTGAGCAGCCCGGTCAGGTCCCAGTTCAGCGCGCCCAGGGCCCGGCACGCCGCGGCGACGAGGGCGAGCGAGGTCAGGGCGGTGCCGGCGGCCGACCAGCGCACCGCGGCCTGGCGGGCCTCGGCGGCCCGGTTGCGGTACCACGCGAGCTGTTCGAGCACCCGGTCCCGCAGATAGATGTCACGGCGTGCCACGAACGGCTTGGCCCGCACCCTCCTCATCGCGGGGGTGATCTGGGCCGTGGCCAGGCCGCCGGTGCCCGCGCACCGGTCCTCCCAGCCGACCTTCCGCAGTTCGCGCAGCCGGTCCTCCAGCCGCTCGGCGAACAGCGCGTCCGGGTCGGGTACTTGGGAGTGGAACGGCCCGCCGTGGACCATGTACTGCCAGCCCAGCGACTTCACCGTCTCGGCGGCCGCACGGTGGAGCTGCCAGTGGGCGCGTGCCCGGCGTCTGGAGGTGTGCAGGCCGAGGACGACGGACAGCGCGTACAGCAGGGCGGCGACGACCGCCGGCGCCCGGTTGTGGATCCGGTCGGCCAGTGTGGCGGCGGCGGTCGCCAGGAGCAGTACGGCCAACTGGTGCCGGACAGCGCGGAAGGACTCGCTCTGCCGGTCGATCGCATGCTGGTCGCTGCTGCGGAAGAGCGGAGGTAAGTCGCTCTCGCTCACGGTGGTGCTGGGACCCGGAGTGGCCCTCATCAACGCCCCCGAAGTGGTTGTTTCCCCCGGCACTTTCGAGTATGGAGCCCGATGTGACGGGTGGCCACCCTCGTCGCGGGTCCGGGCATCGCGCCGTCGGCGCGGGATGTCGGCGGAGGGTACTGTGCACCCGATGACCGGCTGTCCGTCCCGCCTCGCCATTCTCATCGGCGGTGCCGCGGGACGACAGGCGGATGAGCAGGAGTAAGGAAGCGCTGTGCCCGATCCCGCGAGTCTCATACGACTTCTCACCGGTCTGGGCGTCCGCCGCGGTGGCGTCCTCATGGTCCATTCCTCCCTCAGCGGCACCGGACTGAGTGCCCTTCAGGTCCGGGACGCACTGCTGAGCGTCCTCGGCCCCGACGGCACATTGATCACGCCCGCCTTCACCCCGGAGAACTCGGACACCTCGCGCGAGCACCTGGCGGCCGTCCGGGGGCTGACCAGGTGGGAGATACGCGAGTTCCGCGCGGCGATGCCCCCCTTCGAACCGGACGCCACGCCCTGTCTCAGCATGGGGGCGCTCGCCGAGTGCGTACGGACGACACCGGGCGCCGTGCGCAGCTCGCACCCGCACACGTCGATGGCCGGACTGGGCCGCCGGGCCGCGGAGTTGCTCGCCCGCCACCATCCGCACTGCCATCTGGGCGAGGACTCCCCGCTGGCCGCGCTGTACGAGGCGGACGCCCGGATTCTGTTGCTCCGCGTGGGGTTCGGGGTGTGCAGCGCGTTTCATCTCGCCGAGTACCGGCTGACCCCGCCGCCACCACCGCGCGTCTACCGGTGCGTGACCGGGCGGAAGGGGAACTGGACGTCGTACGAGGACATCGCCCTGGACGACCGTGACTTCGCGGACGTCGGAGCCGCGCTGCCGCGTGGTCTTCTGGCGGAAGGGGAATGGGCGGGAAAGGCCGTCGTCGTCATCGGAATGCGCGCTGCCGTCGACAACGCGTGTGCAGTAATGTCCCGTATGCGGGCACAAGCCGCCTGAAAAAACGATCCCGTCTGCCCCATCGCCCGCCCTTTCCGGCCAGGTGGCCATTTCCGGCAGGCATCGCACCCTGCACCGGCTTCCCCCACTTGTGCTGTGGACGTGCGAAGAGCACTGACAGAGCATGGACATGGAATCCATCGGGGCACCATCTCGTCAGCAGGCAATACCTAGGGACGCTCAGGGTCAGGGGGAGCAGCAACGTATGGATGCGCCTCAGGAAAGCAGCCGCACCACAGCTCTGGTGGACATCGCCGGAGTGTCACCTCGCCTCTTGGAAACGGCGGCCGCCATGGACACTGCGCTCGGTCATGCCCTGCGGCGCCGGCTTCAGGAGGCCGACCGACCGCAGCGGACGATCGACGTCGTCTTCGACAGCGCGCTGTGAGGGAGGCGGAGCGCGAAACCCTCGCGCCGGGGGACACGCCAGGCGTCCCCTTCCGCCAGTTCCTGCTCAAGATCCACAGCAGGTGCAATCTGGCCTGCGACTACTGTTACGTCTACTTCGCCGCCGACCAAAGTTGGCGGGAGCGGCCCGGTGTGATGGCCCTCGACATCGTGCGCAGGGCCGTGGACCGTATCGCGGAGCACGCGAAGGAGTACCGGCTGCCGTTCGTCCGCGTCATCCTGCACGGGGGCGAGCCGCTCCTGGTGGGAAAGAGACATCTCGCCGATGTCCTCGGCCTCCTCCACGACCGTCTCGCCGGCGTGGCGGAGGTCCACTACTCGCTCCAGACGAACGGAACGCTCCTCGACGAGGAGTTTCTCGATCTGCTGCTCGGCCACCGGGTGGGTGTGGCGGTGAGTCTGGACGGCTCACCCGCCGCGCACGACCGGCACCGGCGGCACGCCGACGGCCGCCCCAGCCACCACCGGGTGGCGGCGGCCCTGCGCCTGCTGAACCGGCCCCGCTACCGGGACCTGTTCGTGGGGATCCTGTGCACGGTGGATCTGGCCAACGATCCGGTCGAGACGTACGAGGCCCTGCTCGGCTTCACTCCGCCGCGCGTCGACTTCCTGTTGCCGCACGGCACGTGGCAGCATCCGCCACCGGGCCTCGAGGGCCGCGTCGAGCCGCCGCTGGGGCCCCCGGATCCCGAGGCGCCGCACGACCCGGTGCCGTACACGCGCTGGCTGACGCGGGCGTTCGACCGCTGGTTCGACGCGCCCCGCAGGGAGACCCGGGTCCGCATGTTCGAGGAGTTGATGTCCGGGCTGCTCGGCGGTGCCGTGAACACGGAGGCCTTCGGGACGGCGCCCGCCGATCTCGTGGTCGTCGAGGCCGACGGGACGCTGGAGAACTCCGATTCCCTGAAGGTCGTCGCGCCCGGGGCCCCGGCCACCGGTCTGGACGTCTTCCGGCACTCGTTCTCCGACGCGCTGCGGACCGAGACCGTGCGGCAGCGCCAGGCCGGCCCCGCCGGCCTGGCACAGGCCTGCCGGGACTGTGTGTTCGGCGGGGTCTGCGGCGGCGGCCTGTACACCCACCGCCACCATCCCGCCACGGGGTTCACGAACCCCTCCGTGTACTGCCCGGATCTGGCGGCGCTGATCGGCCACATCCGCCGCCGGATGGGCGAGGCCGTTTCTGCGCCCCCGTGAGCCGGGCGCGTGATGGCACGCGCCCCGCCGGCCTCCGCATCGCGCGACCGACCGGACGCGTTGAACGCTGCCGAAGGGGGGATATACGGATACGAACTCGGGCTCCGGCACAGGGGGTTCGGGCGGAAAGGGGATGGGGGTATCGTTCGCTGTCTCGGCACGGCTCAACCATGGCGACGACTGAGGGGCACCGGCTGGGGGGTGATGAGGTGTGCAGGCGCGCGGTCCCATACTCGCTTCCGTCGGCGCCGGACGGCGTTCACGGCGCGCACGGCGCCTTGTCCCACGGCCTGAGTCCCGCGAACGCTGCAGGTCAGGGATGCATTGGAACCCTACTTCTTCCTGAGCTACGCGCGCAGGCGAGGACCCCGGGTCCTCATCAAACGGTTTTACGACGACCTCTGCTCGGAGCTGCGCCGATTAGGCGCGGGCGGCAACGGCTCCTTCGGCCGCCCGTTCCTCGACGTCCAGTCCATACAGGTCGGCCAGGACTGGAACGTGGCCCTGGGCCACGCCCTGGGGCACTGCCGGAGCATGGTGGCCCTCTACACCCCGGACTACTTCCGCAGCGACTTCTGCGGACGGGAGTGGAAGGTCTTCGAGGACCGGCAGCACCTCCTGCGGGAGGTGGCGGGCGTGGACGCGCGGGCCCTCATTCCGGTGCTGTGGGAACCCGTGCCGTCCGTCCCCGCCGCTGCCGCCCACATACAGTACGAGAGCATCGACTTCGGCGAGGACTACGCCCGGTGGGGCCTGCGGCGCATTCTGACCGCGGACCCCGGTGGGGAGTACGGCCGCATCGTGCGGCTGCTGGCGCGCCAGGTCCTCGTGGCGGCGGAGCACTTCCGCATACCGGTCTCGACCGACGTGGACCTCACCGCACCGAAGTCGGCCGGCCCGTTCCCGGCCGGCGGCGACCGGGCGGAGCCGGGGAGCCACGCCCTGGTGCTGGTCGCCGCCCGTACGGCGGACGCCGCGCATCCGAGGTCGCGGGACCCCGGCTGCCACGGAAACAGCCCGGCCGACTGGAATCCGTACCACTCCGAACACGCCGAGCCCCTGATCACGCGCACGAGACGGCTCCTGGAGGAGCTCGGTTTCACGGTGCGCACCGAGATCGTCTCGGACCTGCTGGGCCGGCACCTCGACGAGGCCCGCGCGCGAGGGCAGGTCGCGGTCCTCCTGGTGGAGGCGTGGGCCGCGGCTGATCCGGCGTACCGCGACGCCATCCGGAGATACGACCGGGAGAACCACCCCGGCAGTGTCGCCATCGTCCCGTGCGGTCCGGACGACGCAGGCGAGCCCCCGCAGAGCAAGGCCTACTGGGAGACGGTGCGTGGTGCCTTGCCGCTGAGCTGGGCCAGTGGCGCGGGCGAGCCGCTGCCGCTGCTGCAATCGGGGGTTTGCTCCGAGGCATTCGAAGGGATCCTCCATGCGGTCATTGCCAAGGCGCGCAACCACCTTTTCTCTTACTCAGAGGTGCCCGAGCCCGACTCCGCTCCTCTGCCCGTTCTGAACGCCGCGACTTGCCGCCCCCGTACCTTCGAGAGCCGGAGCTAGGAGCAGGACCGATGACCCATGACGACCGCGGCCGGGGCACGATCATCACCTTCTACTCCTTCAAGGGCGGCACCGGGCGCACCATGGCGCTGGTGAACACCGCTTGGATCCTTGCGAGCAACGGCCTGCGGGTCCTCGTGGCCGACTGGGATCTTGAAGCCCCGGGGCTTCATACCTATCTCCAGCCGTTGCTCGCGGATCCCGAGCTGACCGAGAGCCCGGGCGTGATCGAGATGGTCCGGGACTTCGCCCAGCAGACGGTGGCGCCGCCCGTGGGCTCCCGCAGCGATGCCGGGGGCCGGGCCGAGCCGATATTCCCGGACCGTGGAATGCTGCGCGAGCACGCGCGGGTCGACCAGTACGTGGTGGGCACGGAACTGCAGCTGCCGCCGGGCGGGAAGCTGGATCTGCTGCCCGCGGGCGTCCAGGACCCGGACACGTACGCCGTGACCGTCAGTACCTTCGACTGGGGCAAATTCTACCGGATGGGCGGCAACACGCTGCTGACCGCGCTCCGCGAGGACATGGCGGCGCGCTACGACTACGTCCTGATCGACAGCAGGACCGGGCTGAGCGACACGGCGGGCATCTGCACGGTCGTCCTCCCCGACGTCGTCGTGGACTGCTTCACCCTGAGCCGGCAGGGCGTCAACGGCGCCGTCCGGGTGGCCGAGTCGATCCGCCGCAACTCCCACGCCGAACGCAGCATCCGGATCGTCCCCGTGCCGATGCGCGTCGAGGACGCAGGTCAGGACCGGCTGGAGGCCGGCCGCTACCAGGCGCGCAGCCTGTTCGCGCCGTTCCTGGACTGGCTGCCGGCGGAGAAGCAGGACGAGTACTGGAGCAGCGTCGAGATCCCCTACAAGCCGAGCTACGCGTACGAGGAGATCCCCGCCACCGTCGGCGAGCGACGCCAGGACGGCACGCTGCTCGCCGCCTTCGAACGGCTCACCGCCCGGCTCACCGATGACCGGGTGACCCGGCTGAACAACATGCCCGAGAAGTACCGCCAGCATCTGCGGACCCAGTACGAGCGCTCCTCACCGGTCATCCGCAAGGACTTCTACGTCAGTTACGCGAGCGCGGACCGGCTCTGGGCGGACTGGACGGTGGCCGCGCTGCGCTCCGCGGGCCTGGAGGCGAAGCTGGCACCGGTCGAGGCGAGCGACCTGGCCACGGCGACCGCGGCGCTGACCGGTCTGGGGAGCACCCTGGCCGGCGAATCCCGGCTGGTGGTGCTGCTCTCCTCGCAGTACACGGCGCTGCCACAGGCGCAGGAGATCTGGCGGGAGATCAAACGGCGGGATCCGCACGGCTCGACCGCGATGGCCGTACAGGTCCGGGTCGACGACTCCGCGCGCCCGCCGGAGTTCGCGGCGCCGCTCCCGGCCGCGAGCATCTCCGGGGTGCCCGCCGAGGAGGCGGTGCTGCGCCTGCTGGCCGCCGTCGAGGGCAGCGGCCAGACCGAGTCCGGCGCCCGGCATCTGCCTCCGGGTGCGATCCCGGCGGCCAGGCTGCCGGGAACCCCGTCGGTGGTGTCCCGGCTGCCCCAGCGCAACGCCGCTTTCACCGGCCGCCGCGCGCTGATCGAGCGCCTGCGGGACAGTCTGCTCGCCGGTGGCTCCACCGCCGTGCTCCCCCAGGCCCTGTACGGTCTCGGCGGCGTCGGCAAGACGCAGATCGCCCTGGAGTACGCGCACCGCTTCAGCTCCGACTACGACCTGGTCTGGTGGATCAACGCCGCCGAGCGGCAGCAGATCCGCCAGGACCTCAGCGCGCTGGCGCCGCACCTCGACGTGGCCACCGGCGGCAAGGACATGCGATCCATATGCAACGAAGTGCTGGACAGGCTGCGTCGTGGCACGCCCCACCCCCGGTGGCTGCTCGTCTACGACAACGCCGAGAAGGCGGCCGACCTCGACGGCCTGGTTCCGGTGAGCGGATCCGGCCGGCACGTCCTCATCACCTCCCGCAATCCCGGCTGGGAGGAGCGGGCGGCCCGGCTCGAGGTCGACCTGTTCACCCGTGACGAAAGCATCGCCCTGCTCAGCCGCTACAACCACGGGCTGGAGCGGGCCGACGCCAACCGGGTCGCGAAGGAACTCGGCGACTTCCCGCTCGCCGTGAGCCTCGCCGCAGCCTCGCTCCAGCAGTCGGCCCTGCCCGTGGAAACGTATGTGGAGATGCTTCGTAGCCAGATGACCGACATTCTGCGCAGCCAGCCTGCACCCGACTATCCGAGTTCCGCCGCGGCCACCTGGCTGCTCTCCCACAACCAGCTACGGGAGCGCAAGCCCGCCGCCGCGGCACTCCTGCAACTGTGCGCCTTCTTCGGCCCCGACCCCATCCCGCGGAGCCTGCTCAGCGGCAACGCCGCGCTCGAACTGCTGCAACAGTACGACCCGACCGTGTCCGAGCAGCTGCTGATGATGCCGCTCTACACGGAGATCACCCGCCACGGGCTCGCACAGGTCGACCAGCGCGCCGACACCCTCACCCTGCACCGTCTGGTCCAGCGGGTCCTGCGGGACCAGCTCAGTGCCGAGGAGCAGAGCGCGATGCGCGGTCGGGTCCATCGCGTGCTCGCCCAGGGAAACCCCAACAACCCCGACGAGAACGTCAACTGGGACCGCTACGCCGCCCTGCTCCCGCATCTGCGCCCGACACAGGCGGAGGAGAGCGACGAGCGGATCGTACGCCAGTGGATCTGCGACACGGTGCGCTACCTGTGGCGCAGCGGCGACCCGGGGACCGCCGACCAGACGGCCGAGCGCGTGCTGAGCACCTGGACGGCCCGGTTCGGCGACGACGACGAGTTCGTTCTGCGGCTGCGCACCGAGCTCGGCAACGCCCTGCGTGACCAGGGCCGGCTGCCGGAGGCGTTCGCCGTCACCCGGGACGCCTACGAGCGGGCCAGCCGCGTTCTCGGCGAGGACCACCCCTACACCCTGAACGCTGCCATGAGCCTGGGCTCCGACCTGCGTGGTGCGGGCCGGTACCAGGAGGCCATGGAGAGCGACCGGGAGGCGCTGCAGCGGGCCCGCCGCGTCTTCGGGGACACCCACACCCGGACCCTGAGGGCGGCCAACAACCTGGCCGTGTCCGAGTTCCTCTCCGGCGACCGGCAGGCCGCCCGCAACACCAACCGGGAGATCCTCAAGCAGCATCAGGAGATCTCCGGCCCCGACCAGCGCTCCACCCTGAACTCGGCCACGAACTACGCCCGTGACCTGCGCGCCGCGGGAGAGTTCCACGAGGCGCTGAAACTCATCGAGGACACGCTCGAGCGCAGCCGCCGCGCCCTCGGGAGCGATCACCTGATCACCTTCCGGGCCTCGCTCGGGGCCGCTGTGCTCTACCGCCGCCTCGGCGACTTCTCCCGGGCCTACCAGCTGACGAGCGAGACCTACGCCCAGTGCGAGAAACAGCTCGGCCCGGACCATCCCGACACGCTGGCCGTCGCCCAGAACCTCTGCTCGGACCGGTACGACCGGGGAGAGGGCGTGGAGGCGCGGGATCTCGCCAAGGAGACGTACGAGCGCTACCAGCGCGGGTTCGGCCCGGACCACGTCTTCACCCTGACCAGCGCCAGCAACCTCGCGGTGCTGCTGCGCCTCACGGGTGAGCGGGCCGAGGCGCTGGAGCTGTCGGGGCAGACGGTGGAACGGCTGCGCGCGCTCCTCGGGCCCCGTCACCCGTACACGCTCACCGGCATGCTGAATCACGCGACGGACCTGTCCGAGCACGAGCGTCGTGCGGAGGCCGTCGCGACGGCCCGGGAGGCGTACGAAGGGCTCAGGGACGTGCTCGGTGCCGAGCACTACCTGGCCATCGCGGCCGCCTCCAACCTCGCCGCGGAACTGCGGCAGGACGAACCGGAGGAGGCCCGGCGCCTGCACGACGAGGCGGAACGGCTCGCCCGGGAGAGCAGGGAGCTGGGCGGCGAGCATCCGATGACCCGCTCGGTCACCGCGTGGCGCCGTATCGACGCGGACATCGAACCGCCGGTGACCTGACGGGAATTGACGCGACGAGCGGGCGGGCCCGGATGCCGGGCCCGCCCGCCCGCCTGTTCACACGCCGAGCATTCTCAGCGGCGCGTCCCGGACGATCTCGGTGATCCGCGCCTCGTCCAGGCCCGCCTTCGCGAACCAGTCCTGGCTGCCGGTCCGCCACTCCTCGATGTCCATCTGGGAGGTCTGTCCCAGGTCGGAGCTGTAGACCACCCGCGGGACCCGGGCGAGGACGGCGGAGAAGTCGTCCCAGTCCTGGTAGTCCAGCAGGTGGGTGAGTGCGGTCTGCTCGGTCCACACCTGTTCCGCCGACGCGATGTCCAGCAGGTCGGAGCAGGTCAGGCCGGTGAGCGGGTTGGCCGGCTGGTTGAGCATCAGACGGGGTACGCCGAGCTTCACCGCTTCGTCGACCAGCAGGCGTACCTCGTGTCCGTCGGCGTGGCCGGTGGAGATCACGAGCGGCAGGTCGCGGGCCATGTGCAGGATCTCGCGCACCTCGGGGCGCAGTGTGCCGCCCTCGTCGGTGACGGTGAGCGGACGCAGACCCTCCCGGGCCAGCAGCGGGTGGGCCGGGGTTCGGGCCAGACGGCTCTTGTGGGCGCGTCCGGTCACCGTGGGGAGATGGACGACGAGCCGCAGACCGCTGTCCTCCCCGTGCTGGATGACCGCCTGCTCGACGAGCCGGGGGTCCAGGCCGCCCGCGATGTCGTTGAGCACGATCGACCCCGAGACGGGCAGACCCTGTTGACGGGCCTCCCACGCCTGGGCCGCGGTGGATCCCAGGTGGTTCTTCAGGACCACCCATCCGCCGAGCCGGGCGTAGCGGGCGCCGGCCGAGGCCGCGGTGTGCCGTCGTACGTAGGCGTCCGGGCCGACGTGGTAGTGGACGTCGACGAACCCGGCCTGATCGGGGCTGGTGGGCCGGGGGTCAGTGAGCGTCATCGTGCCCCTCGTCCTCCCACGGGCGGGCGTAGCCGAATCGGGCCCGGGCCTCGTCGAGGCGGGTGCCGTCCTGGGCGGCCTCCCGGATGCGCCGTTCGGTGCGTTCGACCGCCTCGGCCCGGCGGACGACCTCCTCGACGAGGCCGGCGGGGATGCGCAGCGCGCCGTTGTCGTCGGCGAAGACCAGGTCGCCGGGCTCGACGACGGTGCCGGCGATGTCCAGGGCGACGCCGGTGCGGTCCAGCACCACCCGGTTCTTGCCGCTGACCATGGTGACGGCCGAGCTGAACAGCGGGTATCCGGACTCGCGGGTCTCGCGCACATCGCGGACGGCGCCGTGCACGACGGTGCCCGCGACCTCCCGGCGCAGCGCCACGGAGGTGAGCAGGGACCCCCAGTTGGTGCAGGCGCCGGTACCGCCGTTGTCGACGACCACCACGGAACCGGGCGGCACGTCGTCGATGTAGTTGGCGGCGTTGTGGAACGCGCCGTCGTCCGCCAGGGGCCGGTAGCGCACGGTGAACGCCGGACCGAACGCCACGGTGCCGGGGACGCGCGCCGCGACGCCCGGCAGCACGCAGGGCGCCGCCCGCAGGCTGTCCACCGCGTCGGAGAGGGCGGCGGTGTCCAGCCGGGCCAGGCGGGCACGCAGGGCGCTGTCCAGGAAGGGGCCGGCGGGTGCGGTGGTCATGCGGTCTCCTCCACAAGACGGCGGGCGAGGGTCCAGGCGGCGAACTGGCAGGCGTACGCGGTGACTTCGGGGCCCCGGTTGGGGACGGTCAGTTCGCCGGTGTGCTTCTGTGCGGGGTCGTTCAGGGTGCACCGGAGGCGGACGGTGCCGCTGTGGTCGTCCGGGCCGCCGCCGTCCCAGGTCGCGTCGAGCGTCACGGAGAGCCGGCCGGATGCGGTCCCGGGCCCGGCCGTGCGCCGTTCGGCGGCCAGCTCGGCCGCGAACCGGCCGCCGGTGACACGGTCGTCCGTCTCCAGGGCCAGGCCGCGGGCGTCGAGCAGTTCGGCCAGTTCCTGGACGGCGGTGCGCTCCCGGCTGGTGACCACGTACGCCCCGAGCATGTCGTCCAGTCGCTTGGCGAGCTCCGCGGCGCTGCCCGGCGGGCAGTCGATCCGGATGTCCACGTAGGGGTAGTGCCAGCGGTAGGCGGGCTTGACGTTCAGCCCCAGGTCGCGGACGAGGGCGTCGACCGCGGCGGCGGCGTCCGCCTCGATGACTCCGAGGGTGCGGCGGAACACCGTGGTGACGGGCTCCGGTTCGGGAAGGTGGCGCAGGCCGTCACGCAAGACGGCGTCGAGCATGGGCAGGCACTCGCGCGGCGGGCCGGGGAGCATCACCACCGTGGTGCCCCGGATGTCGAGGCGGCAGCCCCAGGCGGTGCCGTTGGTGTTGGGCAGCAGGTCCGCGCCCTGCGGGAACTGCGCCTGGCGCCGGTTGTCGTCGTGGACGGCGACACCGAAGCGGGTGAGCCGCTCGACGACACCCTGCCAGGCCTCCTCGCGGTGCTCCAGCGGCAGGCCGAGTGCGCGGGCGACGCCGATCCGGGTCACGTCGTCCGAGGTGGGACCGAGACCGCCGATGACCACGACGACGTCGTCCCGGCCGATGGAGGCGCGCACGGCGTCCGCGATCGCCGCCTCGTCGTCACCGACGGTGTGCCGGATCCGGAGGGGCACCGCGCGGTCGGCGAGCCTGCGGGACGCCTCGCCGGCGTTGGTGTCGTCCAGGGCGGCCCGCAGCAGTTCGTCCCCGACGGTGACGACGGCGGCGCTGTGGGTGCGCGGTACGGCGCCGCAGGCGTCCAGCACGGACGCGGCGCACTCGGTGGTGGTGGCCGTACCGCCGAGGTCGTACGTCACCCGGTCGCGGCGGCGTGTGACGTGCGAGACCGCGCCCCGCACCTCGCCCGCGGCCTCGCCGAACCCCAGGTGTTCCAGCAGCAGGCCGATGGTGAGGAAGGCGGCGAGCGGGTTGGCCCGGCCGGTGCCGGCGAGGGCCGGGGCGCTGCCGTGCACCGGCTCGAAGTAGTTGCCGTTCTCCCCGATGTTGGCGCTGGGGGCGAGGCCGAGCCCGCCCATCACTCCGCCGCCGAGGTCGGAGAGGATGTCGCCGAACATGTTCTCGGCGACGATGACACCGAAGCGCTCCGGGCGCCGGGCCATCCACAGCGCCACGGCGTCCACGTTGAGGATCTCGTACTCGATCTCCGGGTACTGGGCCGCGATCTCCTCCAGCCGCTCGCGGGCGTACGCGCTGCTGTGCCGCAGGACGTTCGGTTTGTCGGCGAGGGTGACGCGGGGGTGCCCGTGGGCGCGGGCGTGTTCGAAGGCGAAGCGCAGGATGCGGTCGAGGCCGTGCCGGGTGAGCATCCGTACGCTCGCCGTGGTGCCGTCCGGGCCGCTGAGCCGGGCGTTGGGGTGGTCGGCGACGAGCGGCCACAGCTCCTCGGGCACCCGGTCCCAGTCGAGTCCGGCGTAGAGGCCCTCGGTGTTCTCGCGCACGACGCAGAAGCGGTACGGGGTGCCGCCGAGGTGGTTCTCGACCGGCCGGAGGTTGGCGAACAGGTCGAGGCGCTGGCGGAGTTGGATGATGGGGGAGATGTAGCGCGGGGACTGTTCGCGCAGGTGCGGTTCGAGGTCGGCGAGGGCCTCGCGCCCCGGCTTGCTGGTGGTGGCTCCGAGCAGTACGGCGTCGGAGCGGCCGATCAGGTCCCAGGTGCGCTGCGGCACCGGGTCGCCCTCGGTGCGCCAGAACTCCCACCCGATGTCCCCGTGTTCCAGGGTGAGGGGCAGTCCGAGGGCGTCGATCACCGGGAGGGCCGCATCGAGTACTTCGGGGCCGATGCCATCACCTGGAAGGACTGCGACGGTCTTGCTGTTCATGTGTCCTCTTCGTTGGCGGGTCGTTCCAGGAAAGCGGTGATGGCGCGCCGGGTGGCTTCCGGCTGGTCGGCGTGGGGGCGCATGCCTGCCCGTGGGATGCCGACGCGGGTGTGCCCGGGGCCGGTGGCGAGGTGGTGGTGCTGGACAAGGTTCGACTCGGTGCCGTAGACGTGCAGCAGCCTGCCGGGGAAGGCCTCGACGCCGCGGCGGGCGTCGGCGCGGCGCAGCAGGCGCAGTCCGGTGGCCAGTCGCCATCCGTACCGCGGGTCGTCATCGAGGTCGTGGGGGTCTTCCGCACGGGCGGGGACGGGTCCCGCCGGGCCACGTACCACCTCGTCGAGCAGGCGCAGTGCGGTTGTCGTGCCGTGGGAGTGCACGGCGGCGGCGATGCGTTCCAGGGTGGCGTCGAGCAGCCCGTCGGCCACCGTGGGGGCGGAGAGCAGGACGACGCGGGCCCGATGGGTCCACGGCTGGTCGAGGAGCTGCTGGACGAGGGCGCCGCCCAGGGCGTTGCCGACGAGCAGATCGGGCTGCTCGGCACGGAGGATCTCCGCCCAGCGGCCGGCGAGCGCCGCGAGGTCGTCGCCCTCGCGCAGCAGCGACAGGGTGTCGTAGACCGTCACCCGGTGGCCGGCCGCGGTCAGCGCCCCGGCGACGGGTAGGAGGAAGGTTCCGTGGTCCCACTGGGCCATGACGGGGGCGAGCACGCACGCGGTGTGCGGGGCCCGCTCGTCGCCCAGGCTTACGGCGACCGGGGCCGGTGCCGACGCGGTGGTGTGCGTCGGCACCGGTGTCGCGGACTGCGAGGTCACGCCGCTACCGCCGGGGAGGTGAGCTCGCGGGCGGCGCTGAAGGCGGCGCCGATGTGGTCCGCGGGCAGCTTGCCGCGCTCCTCCACGGAGAGGTCGAAGTGACCGAGGACCAGGTCGGGCAGCGGCAGCGAGGGCCTGGCCTCGGCGATCTCGGACTCCATGCGGTGCGCGAGGGTGAGGATCCGGCCGAGGTCGTACCGGTCGGCCCGGCCGGCGCGCCCGAGGTAGGCCAGCCACTGCTCGGTGATCAGGTTGCCGGGGCCCTTGCCCATGCCGAGGACCGAGGAGTCGATCCAGGTGGCGCCCGCGTCGACGGCCGCGATGGAGTTGGCGAGGGCCAGGCCCAGGTTGTTGTGGGCGTGCAGGCCGATGGCGGAGCCGGTCACCGAGCGCACCAGGGTGACCAGGCGGGAGACCTCGTCCGGCAGGAGGCTGCCGTTGGAGTCCGCCAGGTAGATGACGTCCGCGCCGGCGTCCTCGGACAGCGCGGCGAGTTCCACGAGCCGCCGCCGGTCGAGCTGGCTTACGCGGGTGATGTTCACGGTGGTGGTGAAGCCGATGTCCGCCGCCTTGCGCAGCATGGCGAGCCCCGGCTCGGGTGTCTTGGACGGCAGGCAGAACCGTACGAGCCGGACGCCCGCCTCGAACATCTGCGTGAGGTCGGCGTCCTCGATGTTCTTCGGGTGCAGGATCATGCAGATACGCTCGGGCGGTATGACCTCGGCCACGGCCCGTATGTAGTCGTCGGCGCCCACGCCCGTCAGCCCCACGCCCGGCTTGGGCTGGAAGGATCCCTTGCGGTACCCGATCTCCACCCACTCGACGCCGGCAGCCACGCTCTCACTGGCGTGGTGCAGGGCGTAGTCGAGCGAGAAGCCGAAGTTGTTCCGGTAACCCCCGTCCCGCAGCGTCACATCGAGATTGGTGACCATGTCTCCTCCGTTGAATGTCCGAGGTGGCGGCGGTGAGGACGAGGGGTGCTCGGCGTTGAGCAATCGGCCGCGGGCGATGGTTTGCATCGCGAACCGCGACGGAAAACCGGCATTGCCAGCCGGTTAACGACACTGATGATCTCCCCCGTGCCCCGTTGCCTTGGTCGTGCTTCAACGGGCCCGTATGACACATCGGCAAATTTCCGCATGGGAATACTGCCGGACGGACCCGGAGTTCTCGGTGGTGCACCGATTACGCAATCACATCGCTAACCCGCGACCCCCGAAGGCGTAATGAACGTATCGCCGTCAACATCGGCGGCGCAAGTCGCGCTGGTTTACAGGCGTATGAACTCGGGCTACCCTCGCGAGTCTTTTCACGGCAGGGACTTACGATTCGCATACGCCCCGCAGCCACGGTGATACGCGCGCAGTACGAACGTAAGAGGCATGACTGTCCCCCGATCAGGCATGACGAGCTACCGGACGGTTGGCGCCGCTGTCCGCGGAACGCACCGCCGCCACCAAGTTCAGCACCGATGCCCGGACCGTCCAAGACTCAATCTGTTCTGACAGCCATCATGATTGGTGATGAGCCGTGCGCCGGCCCGGCACCCCGCCCCAAGGCGCGGCGGATCCGGCCATTCTGACCAGAACTCATCCTTGCATCGCCCCGGAACCAAATGTAACGATCAACGAAAGCGGCCATCTGCGGATGATTTTCCGCGCTCGCTTCCCGACCACGCTTCACATATTCCGAAGTGACCCGGGACCGCCCCGCGACAGCGCGCGGCCAGTCATTTCGAGTGGCGACAGAATCGCATACCCTGCAGTGAACCAGAACGGGGAAATCATGGGAACCCTGGCGGCCCCTGTCCTTTCGCGCCTCCTTACGGACGGCTTCACCCGCTACGCCGGCGACACCTTCCTGAGCCGTGTCGAGGACGACGACCCGGGCGCGCTCCACAAACAACTGTCGGATGCCTTCACCGAACTGCCGCCCGACCCGTACGGGCAGGGCACGAACCGCTACCGCCGGTACGGCCGCGCCGTGTACGTCCCGTGGGAACACACGTTGATGTGGACGCCGCCGGTCGACGACCCGGCCGCGGGGCCGGTGACCGTGTACTACCAGGGCACGCACAACCCCGAGCACGCGGGCGAGTACCGCCGCTTCCCCGCCATACCGGCCGAGATCCAGGCGAACGAACTGCTGCGCCAGATCATCCTCTTCGACGCCGCCGAGGCCGCCCAGTCGGAAGAACTCCGCACCGGTCTCGTGCACGTCGGCGTCCACTTCGTGAAGCTGGCCGTCGACCAGGCCGACGTCGAAGCCGTGTCCTCCCCGAACGAACTCCACCAGGACGGCGAGCCGTTCACCTTCGCCCACCTGATCAGCCGTGACAACGTTACCGGCGGGGTGAACGTGATCGCTCCGCCCCGGTGCGCGGGCCTGCGCCCCGAAGAGGTGGCCGGGGAACTGCTGCAGGCCCAGTTCACGCTCGAAAACCCCCTGGACTCCTACGCCGTCCACGACCCGCGGGTCAGCCACTACGTCAGTCCCGTCCGGCGAGGCCCCGAGCCCCGTCGCGGAGAACGCTGCGTCCTGCTGGTCGACTTCACCCCTTACGTGCCGCAGATCTGAGTGCTGCGCCGTTCTCCCTGCCCGCACTCCTGAAAGGAAGTCCGGTGTTCACCAAGACATCGGCGAAGCGGTACCTGATCGTCCCCATGCAGCCGACACCCAACGGGCGCATGCACATCGGTCATGCCGCGGGCGCCTACCTGCGCGGCGATGTGATCGCCCGGCACCTGCGTCGTGAAGGCCATGACGTCTCCGTGATCAGCGGTACCGACGCCTACGAGAACTGGATCCAGCTGGAGGCGCTGACCGCGCACCGCAGTCCGGCGGAGACCTGCTGGCGCTACCACTCGCTGATCGGAGACGATCTGCGCAGTCTCGGTGTCGAGCTCGACCAGTGGGTCTCACCGCTGGACGAGAACCACACCCGCCCTTACACCGAAGTCCACGAAGAGCTGCTGAAGGCGCTGGCCGCCCGGGGCACCGCGAAGAGGATCGCCGACCCCGTACCCCGCTCCAAGGACTCCGGCCGGTACGTCATCGGCGTCTGGCTCCAGGGCACCTGCCCGCACTGCCGTACCCCGGGCGGCGGGAACGCCTGTGAGGAGTGCGGCTACCACTACCAGCCCTCGGAGATCCTTCAGCCCCGGTCCCGGCTCGACGAAGGCCCGCTCGTGTGGGAGGAGTTCGACAGCTGGTACCTCAGCCCGCCGAATGTCGAGGACATCATCGACAGGGTCCGGTCGGCCGACGTGGCCGGCGACTTCGCCGACATCGCCGTCGCGTATCTGCGGCAGACCGGAGGGCGGGTACGGCTGTCCCAGCCGGGCGACTGGGGCATCGAGAGCGAGCTGGCGGGACCGGACGGCGTGCTGAGCAACCCCTACTTCGGGTTCAGCCTGTACTGCGGTGAGCTGTACCGCCGGCTGCGGAACGCGGCGTCCAACCCGTTCCACCGGGAGTCCGACGTGATCACCGTCGGCCTGTTCGGGATCGACAACGCCGTGGGCGGGGTGGGCGCCAGTCACGCCCTCGCCCTCGCCCACGGGGACCTGAAGCCGTTCGACCACATGGTGACGAACTACTTCCTCAACTTCGAGGGGGAGAAGGTCTCCACCAGCCGCAAGCACGGCATCTGGCTGAACGAGCTCCTGTCGCGGACCTCCGCGAGCGCCGACGAACTCCGGTACCACCTGAGCCACGTCGCTCTGGAGACCGGCAGCGGCAACTTCACCGCGGACGGATTCGCCGAGTCCGTCAACCGGCTGCGCACCCGCCTGGCGGACCCGCTCCCCCGGCCCGGCTCCGGCGAGGTCTCGGGCGAGGAGGCCGAACGGATCGTACGCACCGTCGCGGAGCAGGGACGGCATCTGCAGCCGGGGGCCGCCTTCTCGCTGCCGTCCGCGGTGGCCGTGCTCGACGCATGGCTGGACGGCCGTCCCGCGCTGCCCGACGCCGGCTGGCTCACCGGTCTCGCGCTGCTGGCCGAACCCTTCATGCCCACGCTCGCGGCGGACCTGTGGGCCGGCCTCGGACGGCTCGGGCGTCCCAGTCTGCCCGCGCTCGGCCGGGACACCATCGACGGGCCCGGCGCCTGGCCCGCACCCACTGCCCCACTGACCGCACAGGAACTGGCCGGCGTCAGCCACGTGAGGAGCGACCATGTCTGAGCCCCAGACAGCAGACCGACCCGTCGAGGAACTCGATGTCCTGGGCATCGGCGTGGGACCGTTCAACCTGAGTACGGCCGCCCTGCTGACGAAGGCCGACGACCTCACCGCCCGGTTCCTCGACCGCAAGGAGGAGTTCAGCTGGCATCCGGGGCTGCTCTTCCGCGACGCCACCCTGCAGTCGCCCTATCTCAAGGACTGCGTGACGCTCGCCGACCCCACCAACCCCTACAGCTTCCTGAACTACCTCGCACAACAGCGCAGGCTGAACCGGTTCATCGTCGCCGATTACCCCAATGTGCGGCGTGCGGAGTTCAGTGACTACTTCCGGTGGATCTGCCGGAGCCTCGACACCGTCCAGTTCGGCACCGATGTGCGGAGCCTGGAGCACGCCGACGGGGCCTTCCTGGCCGACACCGACCGGGGCCGGTACCGCGCGAAGGACGTGGTGATCGGCGTCGGCCGCGAGCCCTACGTGCCCGAGGGTGCCCGTGAGCACCTGGGCACCACCGTCTTCCACGGAACGGAGTACCTGCTGCGGGACCTGGACGTGCACGGCAAGCGCGTCGCCGTGATCGGGGGCGGCCAGACGGGTGCGGAGATATTCCACGACCTGATCAGCGGCACCTCCCGGCTGCCCGGCGAGGTCACCTGGGTGACCCGGCGCAGCAACTTCGCGCCCTTCGACGAGTCCCCCTTCGCGAACGAGCTGTACGTCCCCGGCTACACCCGCCACTTCTACGCACAGCCGCTCCAGGAGCGGCAACGGCTGCTGCCCTTGCAGAAGTTGTCCAGTGACGCCATCCTCCAGCCGCTGCTGGAGGACATCCACCGGCGGCTGTACGAGCTCGACTACCTGGAGACACACCGGCTGCGGCACCGGCTGCTGGTGGACCGCGAGTTCACCAAGGTCTCCCCGGCCGCCTCCGGCTGGCTGGTGCAGATGGAGGGGCCCACCGGTACCGAGGCCGTGGAAGCCGACATCGTGATCCTGGCCACCGGGTTCTCCAACGCCGTCCCGGCCGTCCTCGACCGGCTGCGCCACCGGCTGTCCCTGGACGCGGACGGCCTGCTGGAGGTCGACGAGGACTTCTCCCTGCGCTGGGACGGACCGCCGGACAACCGCGTCTTCGTCCACAACATGGCCCTGCACACCCATGGCTGGATCGACCCCAACTTCGCCGGTATGGCCTGGCGCAGCGCGGTGATCGTCAACAGTCTGGCCGGCCGCTACCTCTACGACGTCGACGTCGACGGCACCACGATCGACTGGGGCGGCAAGACGACGACCTCGCGCGAACTGCCTCGCACGGTACCCACCGAGGCTGGTCTATGACCGGGCGGCACCACCGGGCGGCCCCGCCGGCGATCACCGGCTGGGCCGCCCACCCCACCGGCCTGTGCGCTCTGGCCTGGTCCTCGGACGGCCGCCGGCTGGCCACCGGAGGCAACGACGGCCTGATCCATCTGTGGCGGCTCGATGACGGCACGGCCGAGAAGCTGACCACCCTCGCCGGGCACGACGGCTCCGTCCGCACCCTGGCGTGGACCCCGGACGGCGGGCGCCTGGCCTCGGGGGCCGAGGACGGCGTGGTGGCCGTATGGGACACCACCACGGGCGAGCGCGTGTCGACACCCCAGCAGGGCCGACGGTGGGTCAACGCCGTCGCCTGGTCCCCGGACGGCCGCTCGCTGGCGGCTGCGGGCGGCGACCGCCGCACCATGGTCACCGACCAGTACGGCCATCCGGTGACCGCCCCGCTGTCCAGCCCGTACGGGGTCCTGCTCAGCCTCGCCTGGTCGCCCGACGGCGCCCACCTGGCCGCGACCTGCCGGGGTTCCGCCCTGACGATCTGGGACACGGCCCGGTGGCAGGTCGCCGAGCGGCTCGACTCGGGCGGCGGGGCGATCTGGACCGTGTGCTGGTGGCGCGACGGGCTGGCCGTCGGCGACGCGGCCGGGCAACTCCGCGTCTGGGACACCGATCCGGTCCGGCCGCGCCTGCTGCTCGGCGCCCACGGCGGCGCGGTCGCCCGGGTCACCGTGCACCACACCGGCGGCGTCCTCGCCACGCTCTCCCACGATCAGACCATCGGCGTGTGGGACGCCCGCACCGGACGGCCGCTGTGGCACGTGCAGGACGCCTACCCCGGATGGACCGGCTGCCTGGAGGCCAGCCCCACCGCGGATCTCCTCGCGGGCACCGACACCAGCGGCCGGGAGGTGCGCATCTGGCCGCTGTCCGATCCCGGCCCGGTCTGCGAGCCGGCCTGCCCGCCCCTGGCCGAAGAGCTACGGCAGGCCATCCGGGACGCGGACAGCGCCGGCCGGGGGTACGCCGTGCTCCACGACGTGGCCGGCATCATCGCCGGCCGCCTGCCGGACCTGCGCAAACCGGAAGGCTGGGCACGCGCGGCCGTCGAACGGGGCACGGCGACCGGTGACTTCGCGCTCCTGGGCGGTCGGGTGGCCGCGACCGACACGCGTGCGGTGGCCGAAGCGGCCGGAGCCGCGATCCGGGCCGCCACGGCGACCGGTGAAGACACCGTGGACCTGCGCCGGCACCCGCCGCTGCCCCGGTCCGGCACGGCGCTGGCGGGCGCGCTGCTCGTGCACACGAGCCGGGCGTGGATCCACAGCACCGGGCAGCCCTGGGTCCTGCACAGCCCCGAGGCGCTGCCGAGCACCCCGCCCGCCCGTGCCGGCCTCGGCAGCCGACCGGCGGTTCGGCTGCGGTGGGACCGCGGGGTACGCACCACGGCGGCCCAGGTGTTCGGCCACATCGTCAACACCACCTTGTTCCGGCACTGGTCGGCCACCCGGCAGGCCCTGACCGCTGCCACCGAGGGGCAGCACCGGGTATGGGTCGAAGCCGAACGCGACGGCCAGGAGGGGCTGACGGTACGCGTGGCGGCCGACACCGAGACGCACCGGGAGCTGCTCACCGAACTGCTCGTACGGCGCATCACCCGCGAGAACCCCGGGGCGGGACAGCCGTTGCGCGGGACGGCCACCGTCACCGGATGGACAGCGGACCGGCCGCACCGCTGGGACCCGGCGGCCACGGGGACGTGGGCGCTCGGCGAGGAGGACCTGCCGGACGGGTTCGACGACCGTATCGCCGTACTCGACGAGCGGATCGACGACGAGCGGCAGCGGCAGGAACGGCTGCTGCTCGGCGCGGAACTGCCGCTGCCGGACCATGCCGACGTCACCGTCTGGCACCTGCCCGGCGACCGGGACACGGCGGGTGCGCTCGTCTCGCAACTGGCCATCCTCGGCCTGCGCACCGCCCACGGCATCGCCGAGCCCGCGCGGCTGGTGAGCACGAGCGAGCGCTCCACGGCGAGCATCCTGCTGATCACCGACGCCCTGCGGCACTGGTCCACGAGCCCGCTCGCGGCTCCCTATGCGCAACTCACCTCGCATACCGAGGCGCAGGGGCGACGCATACGATGGCTGCCAGTCATCGTGAACGCCGCCGCGCCACCCGCCGACCTCCCCGACCACTTGCACAGCTTCGACTGGTACCGGCACGAGGGCATCGACCGTGCCGGACGACGACGGCATCTGCACGCCTTGCTCGGCGGCATACTCGTAGACAGGACCCGTTCATGACCGCTGAGCAGACTCCCGGCGCCGCCACCGGCACCCGACCCGTCCGGCCGGACACCGCCCGCGCCACATCCGTCCGGGTCTGGCTCGCCCTCGGTGTCGCCCTCACCCTGTGGTCGTCCGCGTTCGTCGGGATCAAGGCGATCCTGCACGACTTCAGCCCCGGGCCGATGGCGTTGCTGCGGTACACCGTGGCCTCGGTCAGCGTCATCGCGATCTGGGTGGTCACCGCCCGCCGCCGCCTGAGGCTGCCCGCACTCCGTGACCTCCCGCTGCTCCTGCTGTGCGCCCTGCTGCTCATCGTCATCTACAACCTGGGCGTCAACTACGGTGAATCGACGGTCAGTCCGGGTACGGCCAGCTTCATCGTCGGGCAGGTTCCCGTGTTCAGCACCATCCTGGCCGCCTTCATGCTGGGCGAGAGGGTGGCGGTGGTCGGCTGGGTGGGTGTCGGCCTCGGTGTGGCCGGCACCGTGGCGATGCTCTTCGCCGACCAGGCCGGGGTGCAGATCAACGTCGGCGCGTTCTACGTCCTCGCCGCGGCGATCGCCGAAAGCCTGTACTTCGTGCTGTCCAAGCCGCTGCTCGGGCGGTACAGCTCGGCGGAGTTCAACGCCTTCGTGACGGTGCTGGGAACCGTGATGATGCTCCCCTACCTGGGCCGGCTCGGCCATGAGGTGGGCGCGGCCTCCGCCGGGAGCATCGCCGTGGTCGTCTACCTGGGTGTGTTCCCGGCGGCCATCGCCTACCTGCTGTGGAACTACGCCATGACCCGGCTCAGCGTCTCCACCACGACCTCGTCCCTGTACGCGCTGCCCGTGATCACCATCGTCGTCTCCCTGGTCCTCCTCCACACGCTGCCCACCGCTCTGGGACTGATCGGCGGGGTGATCTCGCTCATCGGCGCGGCACTCGTCAACAGCCAACGCTCGCGCTGAACTTCCTGGCGGACGGAATTCCCGCGGCTGCCTGGCCTTTCCGAAGAGAAAGCCTCGGTCAGGCCGGCCGTCGGTTTTCTTCCGCAATCTTTCGGCGAACTCGTGCGGCTGTCGCGGTGAGCAGTTCGAGACGCGCCGGGTCGGCGTTTTCCCGCAGGGCGAGAAACATGCGCATGGTGACGGGTTCCCCGTCCAGCGGAAGCAGCGCTATCCGGCGTGAGGAGACCGTGTCGGCCGCGGTCGGATACATCAGCGTCCAGCCGTCGGCGCCCGCGCCGATCTCGGCGAGGGTGTCCTGGAGCCCGGTGAAGGGCGGGCCGAGGGTGGGTTCGAAGCCCACCTTCCGGCAGGCGGCGACCACGGTGTCGTAGAGCACGGGGTTCTCGCTGCGGGACGCGATGCGCAGCGGCAGTCCCGCGAGGTCGGCGAGGCTCAGGCTCGCCCGTTCGGCCAGCGGGTGCGCGGCGGGCAGCGCCGCCACCAAGGGGTCGTACCAGAGGGTGAGGAGCCGCAGGCCGGGGGCGCTTTCGACGCCACGGACGAACGCCGCGTCCAGCCGCCCGGCCCGCACCTCCTCCAGCCGGCTGTGGGCATCGAGGGTCTGGAACTCGAAGCGGGTGCCGGACCCGGAACCGGGCAGTGCGTCCAGGAAGTCGTCCAGCCTCTGCCCGAGGGCGGAGCTGATCCCGACGCGGAAGGTGGCCTCGTTCTGGGTGGCCAGCCGCTGCGCCTTGGCGACGAAGGAGTCCAGCGCCTTCAGCAGTTCACGGCCCTCGGGCAGCAGCGCCTGGCCCGCCGGGGTGAGCGTGACGGTGCGGCTGGACCGGTCGAACAGCTGGGTGCGCAGCTCCCGCTCCAGCCGGCGCACCTGCTGGCTGACCGCGGGCTGGCCGATGTGCAGCCGCTCCGCCGCCCTGCCGAAATGCAGTTCCTCGGCGACGGCGACGAAGTACTGGATCTGGCGCAGTTCCACAGGCCCCCCCAATCCTCGTGTGGGCGACTCCTGTGGTTGAACGAAAAAGCATTCACCCGGGATTGAATAGCGGAATATCCGCTTTCGGAACCGCCGCAGGGGAATCCTCGCACATACGGCAGCGGTGCCCGAAACCGGGGCGGGCACCGCTGCCCGTGCTCGTACAGCCCTTAACCCGCACGGCCCTTAGTCCGCGGCCGCTCCCTCCAAATCGGCGACCGGCCTGTTGTCGCCGGGGATATGGCCGGTTTTGGCGGGTGCCGCGGCCGTCTGCCGGGCCGCGAGGGAAAGGAACAGGGCGAAGGCGCAGATTCCCAGCACCGCGGCGGCCAGGACGAACCAGCCGAGGGCGAACAGGTCGCCCGCCGGCAGCCGGCTGGAGAGGTAGATGCCCAGTGAGGCGGCCAGCAGCTGGAGTGCGCCCATCAGGCCGGAGGCCGAGCCGGCGGTCGAGCGGAACGTGGTCACCCCGGCGCTCATCGACAGCGGCAGCAGGAAGCCGTTGCCGTACGTCATCACCGGCATGAAGAGCAGCACCAGCAGGCCCCAGCGCCCGCCCGCCCCGCTGAGTCCCAGCCCCAGCATCATCAGTGCCCCGACGAGGAAGAAGCCGTGGCCGACCCACAGCAGCCGGTTGACGGACCGGGTGCGGACCAGGGTGCGCGAGGTGAGGTTGCCCGCGACGTACGCGATCGAGACGGTGATGTAGCAGTAGCTGGTGGTCTCGGTGGCCAGCCGCATCTTCTCGAACACCAGCGGGGAGGCCGCCAGATAGCCGAAGTAACCCCCGTACGCCACGCACAGGTTGACGGTGTAGGCCCAGAACAGCGGGCGGCCCAGCAGCTTCGGGTAGCCCCTGAGCGTGGCCCCCAGGTGCTTGCTGCGCCGCTCCGGCGGCAGGCTCTCGGGGATCGCGGTCACCATCACGACCAGGGTCACCAGACCGATCAGCGCGGTGACCACGAACGGCGCGCGCCAGGAGACGTAGGTGGTCAGATAGCCGCCGATCAGCGGGGCGACGGACGGGGAGACACCGACGATCGGCATGACCGTGGCGAACATCCGGGCCGCGTCCTTCTCCTCGTACAGGTCACTGATCACCGCCCGGCCGAGCACCATGCCCGAGCCGGCGCCCAGCGCCTGCAGGAGCCGGCCGGCGCCGAACACCTCGACCGTGGGCGCCGCGGCACACACCAGCGAGGCGAGGACGAACAGGCCGAGCCCGGAGACGATGACGCGCTTGCGGCCGTAGGCGTCCGAGATCGGCCCGTAGACGGCCTGCGAGACCGCGATGCCGATCATGAACGCGCTGAACGTCCACTGCACGGACGCGACCGGGGTGTGGAAGGCGTGCGCGGTGGCCGGTACGCCCGGCAGGTTGATGTCGGAGGCGAACAGGCCACCCGCGTTCAGCGAGGACAGGACGGCGAGCAACAGCGCGTACGGCGTGCGTGTTGATGCGGTCTTCATGGCACGTGGCAACTTCCTTGGTCAGGGATGAGTCGATGGTGGACTCAGCCGGCGGGAACCGGCGCCCGGGCGATCTCCGCCCCGGCCATCCGGCCGAAGGTCAGCGCCCGCAGCACCGAAGTGGCCCCCGGATAGCGGCTGTAGTAGAGCCCGGCCGTCTCGCCGATGGCGTACAGGCCCGCGATGGGCTCGCCCTTCTCGGTCAGCACCCGCGAGCGGGCGTCGATGCGCACTCCCCCGAAGGTGAAGGTGATCGCACAGTGCACCGGCCAGGCCATGAACGGCGCCGAGTCCAGCGGCACCGCCCAGTTGGACTTCTGGGGCACCAGGCCCACCGTGTGCTTGCCGTCCAGCCGGGTCGGATCGTAGGGAGCGGTGGGCCGGCAGGCGTCGTTGAACCGGTCCACGGTCCAGCCGAGCTCGTCCGGCGGGAGGTCCAGCTTGCCGGCCAGCTCGTCGATGGTGGGTGCGGTGATCGGGTCCTTGTCCGTCAGCAGCGACCGCTCGTGGCCCTCGATCCGCAGCAGCTTGGCGTCGCAGATCAGGTAGGCGGACTGCCGGGCCTCCCGCCAGATCCGGTAGGCGACCTCCTCGAACGTGTTGTCCGGGGTGTCCGAGCCCTCGTCCAGGAAGCGGCGCCCGTCGGCGTTGACGAGGATCCCGTACGGATAGGCCATGACGAGCGCCTCGGCCTGGTGACTGCGCGGGTCCACCGGCTCGCCGTGGAAGCGGTCGTACTGTCCGCTGCGGGCGGCTCCCACCGCCACCGCCATCTCGATGCCCTCGCCCTTGTTGTTCTTGCCGCCGGGTGCGATGGGCCGCAACGCGCCGCCGGTCGGGCCGACATGGCGCTCCAGCAGTTCCGGGTTGCCCTGGAAGCCCCCGCACGCCAGCACGACGCACCGCGCGGAGATGTGCCGGGTCCTGCCGCTCTCCTGGACGTGGACGCCGTCGACCGCTCCGAGGGCGTCGGTGCTCAGCGAGACGGCCCGTGCCCCGTAGGTGATCGAACCGCCCAGCCTCTCCAGGGACTTGGCGAGCTTGTCCACGAGGCCGGCGCCGCCTCCGGCGGGCATCAGCCGGGGGCCGCGCGCCGTGACGAAGTAGGTCGGCCGGGTCTCGAACTCCACACCGTGCCGGCCGGCGAGCCAGCGCACGGTGGGCTCCGCGTTCTCGCACAGGGCCGAGATGTACTCGGGGTCGGACTGCCCCTCGCTCAGCTCGTGCATCCGGCTCTCGAAGTCGTCCGCCGGTGTGCCGTCCGCGGCGAGCCGGAAGAACGAGCCGGTCCAGGTGGTGTTGCCGCCGCGGTTGTAGCGGCTGGACCGCTCCAGGACCAGCACCCGCCTGCCCGGGGCGTTCTCGGCGAAGCTGACCGCGGTCGCAAGGCCGGCCGCACCGCACCCCACGACCAGCAGATCGACGGGCTCGGTGGGATCGGCTGCGGCTGCGGACGGTACGGCGGTGTCAAGCACGTCACTCACGGCGGCTCATCAACTCCTGTCCGAAGAGGGGAGCCGTTTCCGGGTGAAACGGGGGATATTCGGCCCGGAAACGGCGGCTTGGGGGGCCGGCCCGTCGGCCCGTCCTTGACCGACGGGCCGGCCCGGGGGGGGGTCAGCCCTTGGCGGCACGGGCGGCGAGCGTCTCGCCGGCGATCGACCAGCTGTCGGTGCCGATCTCCTGCACGGTCACCCACACGCTCTCCGGCTTGCTGCCGGTGGCCTTGACGTACGCGTCGGTCAGCTCACGGACCAGCTCGGCCTTCTGCTCGGCGGTCTTGCCGGGGGTCTGCTGCACGTGGATGAGAGGCATCGTGGTTCTCCGGGTTCGAGGGTTGTACCGATGACGCACGGTCCCCGGCCGATGACCCGGGATCCGTCGTGGATCCAGTCCAGCACCGGGCCCTGGGCCGTCCAAGACGCAATCCGCTCTGGGAATCATCACGATTCGTGATACGTGCAGGCTGGGGGCGGTCGCTCAGATCTCGCGTACGGCGATCAGAGCCGCCAGGCCCATCGAGACGAGGCACACCGCGACCACGCCCGGCCACCCGGCGCCGTGGTAGACGGAGGCGGCCAGGGTGCCGCCGACGCTGTTGCCGATGTAGTAGATCGTCAGGTAGAGGGCGGAGGCCTGGGCGCGGCCGGTGGTCGCGGTGCCGCTCACCGAACTCGACGCGATGACATGGCCGGTGAAGAAGCCGAACGTGACCAGGACGAGCCCCACCACGATCGCCGCGATGCTGTCGAGGACGGTGACCACGACACCCGCGGAGGCCACCGCGATGCCCGCGTAGAGGACGGTACGGCGCCCGAAGCGCTCGGCGAGCCGGCCGACATAGGTCGAGGTCACCGTTCCGACCAGGTAGATCAGGAAGAACGCGCCGATCACCCCCTCGGGCAGGCCGAACGGTGCCGCCGACAGCCGGTAGCCCAGCACCGTGAACACCGCGCCGAAGACCGCCATGAACAGGGCGCCGAGGAGGTACAGCCGCAGCAGCAGCGGAGTGCGTAGATGCCCCAGGGCCGAGCGGGCCACCGCCGCCGGATTGACGGGCGCGGGGCGGAAGTTGGCGGCCGGGGGCACGGTGAGCCGGAAGACCGCCGCGCACAGGAGCGCCAGGGCGCCGAGCACGCCGAGCGAGACCCGCCAGTCGGTCCACTGCGCGACCAGGCCCGCCACGAAGCGCGAGCTCATGCCGCCGATGCTGTTGCCGGCCAGGTACAGGCCGATCGCCGACGAGAGAGCCGGGGCCGAGACCTCCTCCGCGAGGTAGGCCATGGCCGTGGCGGGAAGCCCGGCCACGGCCACGCCCTGGAGGGCGCGCAGCGCGACGAAGGCACGGATGTCGGTGACGAACGGAAGCGCCAGCCCGATCACGGTCGCCGTGAACACGGAGGCGGTCATGACCCGCGTGCGCCCGTACTTCTCCGACAGCGCGCTGAGCGGCAGCAGCGCGACGGCGATCGCGGCGGTGGTCGCCGAGACCGTGAGACTGGCCTCGGCCGGGCTGATCCGCAGTTCGGCGGAGATCTCGGGCAGCAGGCCCTGAGTGACGTACAGCAGCAGGAAGACGGCGACGCCGGCGGCGAAGAGCGCGGTGGTGGCGCGGCGGTAGGCACGCGTTCCGGGGACGAGCTTAGAGTCGTCGGTCGGCGGCGAGAGCGGGGCGGGGGCATCGGCCCCCTTATGTGTATCCACCATGTACGTGACGCTAGGGAGCACCGATCGATGCGTCCAATGGAAGAACACCGCGATACTGATGCAGATTCGCATGAGTGCAGGAAGGACGCCGGCGAGCGCGCCGAGGCGCCGGTCGTACTGGCTCCGGATGCGGCGGCGCTGCTGCTCTCGCCCCGGCTGGCCCAGTTCGTGGCCGTGGCCCGGGCCCAGCACATCACCCGGGCCGCCGCCGAACTGGGCGTGCCGCAGCCGACGTTGAGCCGGAGCATCGCCCGCCTGGAGGCCGATCTGGGGGTGCAGCTGCTGTCCCGGCACGGTCGCAGTGTCCGGCTCACCGCCTCGGGCCGCACACTGCTCGCGCACGCCGAACGCGCCCTGGTGCACGCCGAGCGCGGCGGCCGGGCCGTGCGGGAGGACGCCGATCCGCACAGCGGCCGGATCAGCTTCGGCTTCCCGCACACCCTCGGCCCGTCCACCGTGCCCGACCTGCTGCGCGCGTTCAGTGCGCACCGTCCGCGCATCCGCTTCCAGTTGATGCAGGACTACGGGGCCGCGCTGCTGTCCCGGCTGCGGTCCGGGGAGCTGGACCTCGCGCTCATCTCACCGCCGCCCGACGAGCCCGATGTGACCGCCCGCCGGGTGCACCGGCAGCGGCTGCGCCTCGTCGTGCCCGAGGGCCACCACCTGGCGGGGCGCCGCCGGGCCCGGTTGCCGGAGGTCCGGGACGACGCCTTCGTGTGCCTGCCCTCGGGCTACGGCCTCAGGCAGCTCACCGACCGGCTGTGCGCCGAGGCCGGCTTCACCGCGCGGGTCGCCTTCGAGGGCGAAGAGGTGGAGACCCTCCGCGGCCTGGTGGCCGCCGGCCTGGGCGTGGCCCTGCTGCCCGCCCCCGCGGTCCCGCGGCCCGGCGTCGTGGAACTGGACGTCGACGACCCGGGCGTACTCAGGGACATCGCCCTGATCTGGCTGCGCGGCCGCCAAGTGACGGCTCCGGTGGCGGAGTTCAGGAACTTCCTGCTGGCCCACCGGGACCGCCTACTGCGGGACTGACCGGCAGACCGTCAAGTCGGATTGGCCCCTACGGAACTCGCCGACGCGGCGTCCGTTCCAGCCCGGAAGGTCTCGGACCGCTGCGGCCCGATCTGCGCCGCGTGCGCGTGGCGATCAGGTGAGCCTTCGGCATGTCGGTGCGCGGGACGGGGGGATGCGGCCGAGCAAGGGCTGAGTATCCGATCCCACGGGGCGCACCGTGCGCACGGCCGCCGCCTCGAAACCGACACCCGCCAGAAGCATGGGAGAGGCACAGATGATGACCGATGTACGACGGTGGGGGGCCGCGGTCCTTGCCGCGGGCGCCGCGCTCACCCTGGGCAGCGGCCCTGCCCCGGCCACTGCCGCACCAGGCACGCCGCAGCCGCACTGGGGAACCGACAGCCCCCAGCGTCCGATCGCCCTCATCAAGTCGGGCGCGTCCGGCCCGGTGACGTTCGGGATCACGAAGACGGGGGACCTGCCCTCCCGCGTCGACAAGCTGACATTGACGGTGTACTCACCGGAACTCATGCGACTGGCCGACACCAAGGTGACCCCGGTCGGCAAAGCGCCGGGAGGGTGGTCCTGCCGGATGTACGACGGGATGACCCCCATGGAGCACAACGGCAAGCACATGGTCTGCACGGACCGCTACAGCGGGCCGCCGCCCGCCAAGGAATGGCACTGGAAGGTGAACATCGCGGTTCCCGCGGAGTTGCCGGCAGGCACTAGGAGCGCCAACGGCTGGGCGTCCTTGCGGCTGCACTCCCCCGGCCACGGCTCTGGCACCTGGTGGGACTCGAATGCGATGACCCTGGAAGCCCGTACGCCGGTCGCTGCGGCGACACCCTGACGGCTCCCCTTCCCCGGCAGCGCCCCGGCCGCAGTCCCTGCTCGATGCGCGCCCGGGGCTGCGTGCCCGGCCCGGCGTCCCCGTCAGCTCCGGGGACTCCGGTGATTCCCGTGGCCTGCCGCGGCGTTGATGGTGGTCCGCCGCGCCACTTTCCCGGTTCGCGGCTTGCCGGAAGTCCTGACCTTCAGGGACATGGTCGCCCAGACGGCCTTCCCGTGGTAGCTGAAGTGGAACGCGGCTCCCTGCTTGTAGGGGGTGCGGGACAGCGTTCCAGCCCGTGTGCCGGGCACGACCTTCATCTTGACCTGCCAGGCGGCCGTTCCGCCCGCGCGGGCGACCAGCCCGTGGCGGTCGGAGAAGCAGCGCAGAATCGTGCTCTCGTACGGAACACCCGGCCGGTACGCCTCGCCCGTGCAGGCCCATCCACCCAGCGCCCCGTGGAGCGGGGTCAGGCTGTTCTCCGTGAAGCGGGTGCCGTAGGGGGCCCAGACCTCCATGTACATGCGCGCGTCGTTGCGCGCGCTCTGCCTGCCGGTGTTCTTGAGCTCGATCCTCGCCCGGCCCGTCCGACCGGGCTCGATGACCACGGGCCGCTTCTGCGGCTGGTCGACCAGCGTCGGATGGGGTTTCCCGGCGGCCACCGCCGGGTTCGCGCCCATGGTCGCCGCCGTACCCGCCAGTACGACCGTCGTGCACCACGTTCCGACCCGGCGGGCCCCGCTTCGGCGCGCCGAACGGCCGGCTCCCGTAGTCCCGGCCGGTTCCTGCCCATCCGTCATGACGAACGTCCTTTCCGTTGCCCTGAGCGGGCCGTGGCGGCTCGCCCCACCCTGAACCCGACCACGCATGATCCACCATCAAATGTATCAAACATGGCGATAAGCAAGAAAAGCGGACATGGCGGCGCGTCATGCGGTGCGCGGGCCCATGCCGCCAGAACCAGAAAGGCACCAATCGAACGAAATAAGTGGATTTTGATGGTTCATCAAATTTACGCGGTATACGTGACTCGGCGCGGCCGTGACGAACCGGGCATGCGCGACGCGGGGTGGCAGCGGCCGTCTGGACGGCCCAGGTGCCACCCACTCACCGGAGAGAAAGGAAGAACAGACGGATGACTGAGTCTGCAGAGATCACCGGCAGCGGCAGCGACCGCCGCGGGTTCATGAAGGGGGCGGCAGTCACCGCCGCGGCGGTCGGCGCCGGTGCTCTCGCGCCGGGTACCGCCCAGGCCGCGGAGGCGGAGCGGATCGCCGCCTTGCAGCCCTCGTTCCCGTTCGCGCTGCCGCCCGTGGGCGTGGACATCCCGTGCAGCTGCTACGCCTCCAACGTCCCGCTACAGCTCAACACCGGGGTCGTCAACCTCGACTTCAAGGGTGGCATCGACGTCTGCGTCCGTACGAGCAACGAGACCGGTCTCGTCCTGGAGGTCGTCGGTCACAAGGTGGTCGCGGACACCCCCACCCAGACGGTCACCATCGAGCAGTCGGACACCACGATCACGCCGCTGAGCCTGCTGCAGATGAACCCCGGCAACCCGACGGCGGTCCCCCCGGTCCCGCCGTTCCCGGAGATGATCATCAAGCTGCTCTTCAAGCTCACGGTCGCCCCGAAGGACGGCAGCCCGCCGCTGGTCCTGTCCACCGACCCGAACAACCCCGCCACGCTGAGCTCGGGCCTGCTCAAGGCGTTCCCGCCCGCCAACCAGGGGTACATGCTCGGCGGAAACGTGCCGCTCCTCGACCAGAACGGCAACCAGGCCGGCATGCTGCAGGGCTTCCCGGTCACGGTCAACCAGAGCGCCTGAGAACCGGGACCGGCGAACCGCGCCCCGCCACCTGACCGGCCCAGGGGCGCGGTTCGCCGTTCCCGCGCGGGCGGCTCACCGCGGCGTCCCGGCCGCTCACCGCCGCGGCCCCGGGGGCACGCCGCTTCAGGCCGCCGGCCGGAAAGCCTCGCCGAACACGGCCTTCATCAGATACGGCCCGGCCTCCTTCTGGAAGTCCACCTGTGGGGCGAAGGCTCGTACGGTGCCCTCCAGTACCAGCAGGGACAACAGGGGAAACACGAACTCCGGTGCGGCATACAGGTCGTGGCGGCGCTGGATGTCGAACAGCGAGGCGCCGAACGACACCAGGTCGAAGTCCCCCGCGGACACCCCGCTGTTCTCCCGTACCAGCGCGGCGAGTTCGCGGGTGAAGCCGTCCGTGTCGGCGCTCGGCCCGGGGGTCGCCGTCTTCAGGACGATCTGGGCGCAGGCCTCCCCGTCCCCCACGGACATCTGCAGGAAGAACCATGCGAACGCGGCGCGTGTCCGCTCGTCCAGGCGCACGGTGAAGCCGGCGTCCACCAGCACCACCTCGCCGTCCGGCAGGAAGTAGAGGTTGCCGGGGTGCAGGTCGCAGTGGACCAGCCCGTCGATGAAGAGCATCCGGTAGATCCCGTGCAGCGTCGACCGCACCGCCCGCTCGCGGACCCCGTCCGGGAACTCGTGAGGCTCGCGGCGTCGCAGGCCCTCCACGAACTCCATGACCAGAACGCCGTCGTGGCTCAGTTCCCGGTGCACCGCGGGTACCCGGAGGCCGGACTCCTGCGCCAGGTTCTCCTGGAACTCCTCCAGGAGGCGCGCCTCCCGCAGGAAGTCCAGCTGGTCGTGGACCGCCTGCGCCATCTGGTCGACGACGGCGACGGCCGGGAGACCGCGCATCCGGGGCAGCCGGGCCACCAGCCGGGTACCCCTGCGCATGAGTTCCAGGTCCAGCGCCAGCTGCCGGGCGACCTCGGGGCGCCGCAGCTTCACCGCGATCCTGCGACCGTCGGGGGCGGTCGCACGGTAGACGCAGGCGATGCTGCCGGCGGCGACCGGGCGGGCGATCCCGTCGGTCCCCCGGTCCAGTACGAGGCCGGTGTCCCGCAGTTCGTCGGCCACGCCCGTCAGTGGCACGGGACGGACACCGTCGTGCAGGCGGGCGAGCGCGGCGCACACGCGTGGCGGCAGCACGTCCACCCGGGTGGCCAGCAGTTGGGCGGCCTTGACGAAGGCGGGTCCGAGCCGGGTGACCAGGTCCACCAGCCAGCGGTCCCTGCGGGTACGAAGGTCGCGGCGCAGGACCCCGAGCGCCGTCTGCCGGGCGAGTGCCGCGCCGCCGCGCAGCAGGAGCAGCAGGAGGAGTGCCGCGCGCCCGACGAGCGCTCGGCGCGGGACGGTGGCGACCGGGTCCGCGTGCGGCCGGACGGTGTCGGCGTTCATCGATGACTCCGAGAGGACTTTGAGATGGCTCTGATGGTTCCGAGACGGCTCCGGGACGACTCCTTGGCGGGCGCGGCGGCGTGTCAGTCCCCGCTTCCCACCGGAACCTCGATCTGCGACGGCGTCAGGTCGATCGACGACGCCTCGTCGGGCGAGAGCGCCGCCGATGCCGCCCTGCGCGTGCGCACCCGGTCGCGCCAGACGATCACGGACAGCGACACGGCGAACAGGGCGGTCATCGGCACGGCGAGGACCATCATGGTGAGCGGGTCACCCGTGGGGGTGGCCAGCGCCGAGAACACGAAGATCAGCATGACGATGGTGCGCCAGCGGGCCAGCAGGCTCCCGGCGCTCACGACGCCCGCGAAGTTGAGCAGCACCAGCAGCAGCGGCATCTCGAAGGAGACGCCGAATACCAGGATCATCCTGATGAAGAACTCCAGGAACTGATCGCCCTGGAGAAAGTTGCTGAAGGAACCCGGCGTGAACCCGAGCAGGATCCGCAGGGCCTTCGGGAACACCCAGTAGGCCAGCCCCGCCCCGGACAGGAACAGCGGTACGGCGGCGGCGACGAACCCGAGTGTGTAGCGCTTCTCGTGGCGGTGCAGCCCCGGCGCCGCGAAGGCCCACAGCTGGTACGACCAGAACGGGCTGGAGATCACCACTCCGGCGGCCAGGGCCACCTTGAAGGTGAAGGTCAGCGGGGTCATCACGCCCTGCATCACCATCAGCCCGTTGGGGCAGGCCGAGGTCCCGGGCGCGATCCCGTGCAGACCGGGGAGGTGGCAGCTGGGACCCGTCAGTTCGCTGATCAGCCAGGGGTGGAGGTACCAGCCGGCCACCGTGCCGAGGAACACGAAGAGCAGGGCCTTCGCCAAGCGGTTCCGAAGCTCTCGCAGATGCTCACGCAGAGGCATCCGGCCGCCCGGGGAGGCCGGGGTCCGGGGTTTGTCGAGTCGGTTCGTGTCCACGGGGTCGGAACTCCTCATGCGTGAGCGACGAGATCAGCGGTCGTGAATCCGTACGCCCTCGCCGCGCTCGGACACGGATGCCTGCACAGCGGACGCCTGCACAGCGGGTGCCTGCGCCACCGGTGCTCCCTCCGCAGCCGCCTGTGACGCTTCCTCAGCGGGCTTCTGTGGCACCGCGTCCGCCGAGGTGTCCTGCGACGGCGACGAGGTCCGCTCCCGCGGGATGGGTGCGCTGAACGGGTCAGCCCCCTCGTCCATGCCCATCTCGGCGGCCGAGGGGAACGGCACGTGCTCCGGCCAGCCCTCGGGCTTCGGGCCCGACTGCCACTGCGGCTTCGGCGGGTCCCAGGGCCTGTCGTCCGCCAGCAGGTGCCTCGCGACGAACGCCCGCGGATTGAGGTCGCGCAGGCGCAGATCCTGGTACTCGGGACCCAGCTCCCGCCGTACCCCGTCGGAGGCGCCGCGCAGCACCGTACGCAGCCTGCGCAGGCCACGGGCCGCCTCCCCGACGGCCTTGGGCAGCCTGTCGGGGCCGTAGAGGAACATCGCGATCAGAGCGAGAGCGACCAGGGTGAACGGGCTCAGGTTGAACACCATCACTCCAAGAGGTACAGCGAGGTCGCTGAATCCGGCGAATACGTATCATGACAACATTTCACACCACATATCATGACAAACAGGCGCCGTGTGGCCGGGGATTCACTCGTTCGCCCATGGCGTTGCCGCGTCAACTCGACGCCCGCACGGGCATCCCGATCCGGTGAACTCGCGGGGGCCTTCACGCCCCGCGGCTTGTCGGGAGGCATGGGGCTTCCTATGGTCCGACCATGAGCATCCCCACGGAGCCGATCGGCAGCATCCCCCGCCCGCGCGCCCTGCAGCAGGCTCTCGGTGAGCACGCCCAAGGCCGGTTGAGCGACAAGGAACTGACGGAGCTTCAGGATCAGGCGGCGGCGGACACGCTCGCCCGCCTCGAACAGCTGGGCTGCCCCGTCCTCGTCGACGGCGAGCAGGCCAAGCCCAGCTTCGCCACCTACCCGATCGCGAGCCTGGCCACCCTCGCCCCGGACGGCGTCACCATCCCGTTCGCCGACGGCCACACCCGGCAGCTGCCGCATCTGACCGAGGGACCGTTCCGCTACCAGGTTCGCGCGGAGTCGTATCTGCGCGACGCCCGGCGGCACACCGACCGCCCCCTCAAGCAGGCGGTCATCGCGCCCTCGGCGCTCAGCCTGCTCTACCCGGCCGAGTCCATCGCGGGCTACTCCCGCGAGGCGTTCCTGAGGGACCTGGCCGACGAGGCGGAGGCCGACATCCGCGGCTGCCTGGAGGCGGGCGCGCACGTGGTCCAGCTCGACTTCACCGAGGGCCGCCTCTCGCTCAAGCTCGATCCGAGCGGCGCGATTCTCGACGACTTCATCGCTCTCAACAACGAGGTGCTCGGCCGGTTCGGCGAGGAGGAGCGGGCCCGCCTCGGGGTGCACACCTGCCCCGGCGGCGACCACGACTCCACCCACAGCCTGGACGTCGACTACGCCGGACTGCTGCCCAAGCTCTTCCAGCTGAAGGTGGGCAACTTCTACGTCCAGCTGGCCAGCGAGGCCGATCCCGAGCGGGTCCTTCGCATCATCGCCGACCAACTGCGCCCCGGCATCCGGGTGTTCGTCGGCGTGACCGATCCCATCGGCACGACGGTGGAGACCCCGGAGGAGGTACGCGACCGGGTGCTGCTCGCCGCCCGCCACATCCCGGTGGACCAGCTGGGCACCTGCGACGACTGCGGCTTCTCGCCGTTCGCCGACGACACGTCCACCTCCCGGGACCTGGCCTTCGCCAAGATCGACGCACGTGTACGGGGAACCGCCCTGGCCGCCGAGGCGCTGGGCGCCTGACCGGACGTGCGGCATGATCGCCACACCGGCGCCGGGGCCGCCGCGCTCGCGGCGGGTGTCCGCTGGGCCTGGCACTCACCGGCATGCCGGGGGTGACCGTCGCCACCATCGAGCCGTTCACCGTACTGGCCGAGCACTCCTGACGCGAGCGCCGCTCTCTCTCCCCCCCCCCCGGCGGAGGGCGTATTTCGGCCGTGCCGCGGGCGAGCAGGATGACGGCCTGTCAGAACCGAAGGAGCCCTGTATGCCGCACATCGAGCTGGGCAACGACCTGCCCGGGATCGTGTCGCTGTTCGCCTTCCGGCCCGAGACGGCCACGCCGCTGAGCGAGCTGGCCGAGGTCCTGCTGCGCGGGCCCAGCACCCTGAGCCGGGGCGAGCGGGAGCTGATCGCCGCCCGGGTCTCCCACCTCAACGGCTGCCGCTTCTGCGCCGACTCCCACGCCGCGTTCGCCGCCGTCCAGCTGGACCAGGGCATGCCCCTGGTCCACCAGGTCCGCGCCGACCCGGCCGCAGCGCCCGTCTCCGACAAGCTCAAAGCTCTGCTCGCCGTGGCCGACGCGGTCCAGGAGAGCGGCCGCGCGGTCACCGACGAGCACATCAAGACCGCCCGCGCCGCCGGGGCGACGGACACGGAGATCCATGACACCGTGCTGATCGCGGCGGCGTTCTGCATGTTCAACCGCTACGTCGACGGCCTGGCCACCACCGCCCCGGACCAGGCGGCCGCGTACACCGAGATGGCCCGTCACATCACCGCCCACGGCTACCGCGACGCCGTGCCCCTCCAGCCCTGACGGCCCCGCGACACGGTTACGTACCGTCCTGCGCCCAGAACGCCGTCAGCGTTCCGGCGAGGGCATCGGGGTTGTCGTGGTGCGGCAGATGTCCGGCCCCGGGGACGACACCGTGGCGTGCACCGAGTTGCCGGGCCAGTTCCGCGGTGCGGTCCACCGGGGCCAGCGGGTCCTCCGCGCCGCCCACCACCAGCATCCGGATACCTTCGGCGCGTAGTGCGGGGACGAGATCCGGTCCGGCGGCGGCCGAAGCCAGGTGCTCGAGGCTCATCGGGTGGCTGCGGGCCAGCCGCTGCCGGATCGCGGCACGGCGCTCGCCGGCCATGGTGCCGCCGCGGTGCTGCCGCGCCACCAGCAGCTCCCAGTCGGCGGGCTGCGCGTCACCGGCCGTCATGGGCCCGTCCCAGCAGGGGGCGACGAGGGTGAGGCTGAGGTACGTCGACGGTGCGAACCTCTCCCGGGAGCGGGCCTGCAGCACGGCGGTGGCCGCCACGAGGGCGCCGGCACCGTGGCCGACGAGGTGCACGGGCTTACGGGCGCACGCCGCCGTGATCGCGACGGCCAGGTCGGTGGCCAACGCGCCGATACCGTACGCGGCGGGATCGTCAGGGCCAGGGGTCTCGTTCTGGCCGCGCAGATCCACCGCGAAGAGCCGGCGTCCCTCCTCGGCCAGGCGGTGCATCAGCGGCAGGAAGTCCTCCTTGGCGCCCCCCGCTCCGGACACCAGCGCCACCCTGCTGCCGTTCCAGTGGGGGCCGGACGGACCCGGACGGCGGATCTCGACGCCCGCGAGCGGACCGTGCGGAGCGGGCATCAGCATCGGGATGAGCGTCCTCCCGTCTGCTTCCTTGCAATCAGAGACGAGCGTTCCGGACATGGGCGCCCTCCTTCAGGCTGTCGGCGGATCGATGACTCACGTCCAGTGACGGTTCAGGGGCGCAGGATCCGGCATCCCACCAAGCCGGTACGCCCCGACTGCGCGTCGATGTGGCACAGCAGTTGGGCCAGGTGCTCCAGCCAGCGGGCATGCGTGAGAGGTCCCGCCGGCACGGCCTCGAAACCCAGCGCCTCCACCCAGGCGCAGACCAGTCGCTGCGCCGACGGATCGTCCACGGCAACGGGTACGCTCGGCCGGCGCCACTCCCCCGAGGGCACCGGCCCAAGCCGTCCGAGGGCCTTGGCCGAGACCGTGTTCAGCGCCTTCGCCACGCGCGTCCGGGGCAGGCGGCGGGCCAGCAGCTCCGCCTCACTCGGCCCCCAGGGCCCGCGCGGTGCGGGCATGTCACGCTTGGGCATCACGGGGTTGGACAGCTCCAGCACCACCTTGCCGGCCAGGACCGGTTCCAACTGCTCCGCCAGCTGCCGCAGCGGTTCGCCCGGCGGCACCGCGAGCACCACCAGCTCGGCCGCCGCCGCGGCTTTTCCGGGCGCCAGCTGCACCACCTCCGGCGGCACACCGGGCCGTCTGCGGTGGTGCTCGCGCACCCCGGCCAGCACCTGAAGGCCCTGCCGCAGCGCGGCGCGCAGCAGAGCGGACCCCATGCGTCCGCACCCCACCACGGCGGTGCAGGCGGGCAGCGGCGAGGCCGCGGAGACGGCGCGACCGGGGCGGGCGTCCGGTTCAGACACTCCGGGCCACCGCCAGGACGGGTTCCCGCTCGACGGGTTCCCGCTCGTAGGGGCGCAGCGCCTCGGCGAACTCCTCGGGCACGTCGATCGGCTCCATCCCCTCGGCGGTGCGCCGCATGCAGGCGATGGTCTGTTCTCCCCGAGCCACCAGCTGAGCCGTCCCGCCCTGCACCCGGTAGTAGTCGAAGACCATGGTGACCTGGTTCGACTCGCGTGCGCCGAGCGACATCCGCACCTCCACCTCCTCGGCGGCGTACAGCTCGGCGAGGAAGTCACAGCGGCTGGAGACGGTGACCATGGCGAAGTCCTCGCGCAGGGCCCGGAGCACTCCCGGTGCCCGCTCGGCCAGGAAGCGCTCGCGGCAATGCCCCTGCCACAGGAAGTAGTTACTGAAGTACACGTTCCCAACGAGGTTCGTCTCTTCCAGCATCACCAGATGCCGGTGGTTGTACGTCGTGCGCTGCCACATGTCTGCCTCCCGCTCCTGTCATGACGGCCACGGCGATCACCGGGCCCGACACTTCGCCGGTGCCCGGCCCACCGCCGACGTACGGATCCGGATCCGGTTCCGGCACGCCCTCGGGCGCCAGCCGATCCGGCAGCACCGCGGTCGCGATGAGCGAACGCCCGCTGCGGAAGCGGACCCAGCCGTCCTCGAAGACCCCGTCCACGGTCACCGGCGCGGTGGGGCCGCACCCCGCCTTGCTGCCGCACTCGGCCACCGTCCACAGCCTTGCCGCGATGGCGTGGTCCGGTTCGTCCAGCGCCAGGCGCAACTTCCTCCACAGGCCCTCGTACGGGGCGCCGAGCGCCGAGCGCACCCCGTCCGCCTCGGCGGGGGCGATCCGCTGCCAGTCCACGGCGACTCCGCCCGGCGCCGTGGCGACCAGGGTCAGCGGACCACAATGGCTGCGCGAGGTGCCGTACGGCGGCCGCACCGGAGGGACGGTGCGTTCCCGCGGTGCGCCCGACTCGATGCCGAGTGTCAGGGCGGGGTCCAGGCCGAGCGCGAGCGCGCCCCGTTCCAGGTGCACCGCGAGCAGCGGTCTGCTCCAGCGCTCCCGGCGCGGCAGCGGGCCCACGTCCAGCAGCCGCAGCCGACGCCAGCGGACCAGGACCCGGCCGCCCTCGTTCACGGCCTCGACGTCCCATTCGTAAGCACCGCCCTCGGACCGGCGCTCCCGGGCATGCACCGTGACGCCACCGTCCGCACCGGCCGAGCCCTGTTCAGTGCCCTCTTCGACGGCCTGGAACTCCTCGCAGCCCACGGGCAGCAGCCGCCGGCCCGGGACACAGGCCTGCAGCGCGTGGATGATCGCGTCATTGCGCCCGGGGCTGCCGAGGAGCAGGCCCTTGGCCAGTCCCTGGGCGAACCAGCCCGCCTCGACGGCCGGGCCCAGCCGGGCTCTGACCTGCCGGGCCCGCAGGGCGTTCAACCGCTCGACCCGCCGGAAGCGGCCGGTGTGGAAGTAGAGCGGCCCGTAGAGGTCGGCGGCCGGGACCTCGGGGTCGTCGCCGGTCACCGGCGGCAGGGACGGCGCGTCGCCCGCCGGCTCCGTATCGCCGTCGCCGTCCGGCAGCGGGAACACGGCGCGGAAGTGGTCCGCCCGGAACGCCGTCTCGTCGCTGCGCAGGGCCACGGTGACGGCGCCGCCCTCGGCGAGCGCGCACAGCCGCAGGGTGCGCGTGCCGTCGGCCGCCGACGTGACGGGCCGGTCGAACGTCACCTCGCGGCAGCGGCGCAGCGGCCGGCCGGCCAGTACGGAGGCGGCCTGGGCCATCGCCTCCAGACCGACGACGGCGGGCAGCACCGGCAGCCCGTCGACGCGATGGTCGCTCAGATACGGGTCGGTGGCCTCGGTCATCGCGTTGTCCACGACGAGTTCCACGCCCGGGTAGTGGACGCGCGGACGCGTCAGGAACCGGGCCGCGGGGCCGAACGCGTCCGCGGGCAGCGGGCGCGGCGGCAGTCCCATGCGCCCGTGCACGGTCACCGCCACGGGCAGGCCCGGAGCGGCGGCCAGCCGCAGCAACAGCTCCAGGCCCCGCTCGGCGGGGATCGGCGTAACGTCGCTGCGGGCCAACTGGTCCAGCACGCCGAGCCGTTCCCCCATGCCCACACCTGCCCACACCGACCAGTCGAGCACCAGGGTGCGACATCCGGGCAGGCCACGGGCCTCGTCCTGGAGCATCTGGCGCAGCCGGCCGTTGGCGAGCGCGTAGTGGCACTCGCCCGCCAGCCCGTAGCGGCCGATCACCGAGCCGAATCCGATCAGCAGACGCAGCCGGCCGCGGTCCACCGCGGCCAGCAGGTGGGCCAGACCCGTTGTCTTCGGTGCCAGGTGCGCTCGTACGTCGCTTTCGGTGAGGTCGTCGAAGCGCTGCGGCCGGTTGATCCCGGCCGCGTGCAGCACAGCGGTGACCGGGCCCAGTGCGCGCTCCACCTCGGCGACCGCGTGCGCGGTGGCGCGCGGGTCGGTGATGTCCGCCCGCTGGTAGCGGACCGTGGCGCCGAGTTCGGCGAGCCGTTCCAGGTTCTGCCGCAGCGCCGCGTCCCGAGCCGGATCGCCGCGGCCGAGCAGGGCGAGCGAGACACCCGTCGTACGGGCGAAGGCGGCGGCTGCCTCGAAGCCCAGGCCCTTGCCGCCGCCGCTGACCAGCAGTACGTCCTCCGGGCCGAGCACCGGTTCAGCTACGGCGTCCGGTTCGGGCAGAGGCGTGGCGACCGGCTCGGCACAGGTGCCGTCCTCGAGCACCACCAGTTCCCGCAGCACCCCGGGCTCGGCCCCCGCGAAGGCTGCGGCGGCCGCCAGGCCCGCCTCGGTCGGCGGGACCCGGAGCAGGGTGATGCCGAGCCGCGGGTGTTCCTGGTGCAGGCTGCCCGCGAAGCCGGACAGGCCCGAACCATGCGTGACCAGGACGAGCCGGCCGCCACCGGCGATGGCCGAGCGGGCCGCGCCGAGGAGCCCGGCGAGCCCTTCCGGCGCCTCCGCGTCGGGAACGTACAGCAGTTCGGCCTGGCCCGCCGGCTCGGCGGCCGCCAACCGGAAGGCACCGGGCGTCGCTCCCCGAGGTGCCGCCACGGTGACCCGGCCCGGGCGGTCGGCGGGGTCCGGGGCGGGCGGCGCTACGGGACGAAGTTCCTCGGTGAAGCAGCGGATCCAGGGCGCGACCCCCGGGGCGATCGCGTCCGGCCCGTCGCCGCTGCCGGCTCCGGGGAGCGCGCGCACCATCTCGATGATCTCGGCGAGCGACGCGTCCGCCATGGTCAGCGGCGCGGCCGGAGGCTCACGGCCCGCCGCGCGGGCGGCCTCGGCGACCAGCTGGGTGACCTTCAGCGACGACAGATGGAGGTCGCTGAGCAGACGCTGGTCCGGCGTGAGCGCCGCCGGATCGAACTCCGTGGCCCGGGCGACCGCGCGCAGCACGATGTCGGCGACATCCTCCTCGGAGGGGTGGACGTCGGGCTCGTCCGGACCGGCGGAAGTGAACGGATGGGCGGGTGCGTGCTGTTCGGAAAGGAGGGAGGCGAACGGCTGTGCGAGCAGGTCCGGTTCCGGGCGTACGGCCGACTCGGCGGACGCGGAAGCGGCCCGCTCGACGGGCACGGAAGCGAACGGCTCGACGGATGCGAACCGTTCGGCAGGCACGGCAGCTGAGGACGGGGCAGCCGGTGAGGTGCCCCGACCGGATGCGGGCCTGGCGCAGGGGTTGCCGATGAACACCCGCTCCCGCCACGGGTCCACGGGGCGGCTCTCGCGGCCCTCGAACAGCGCCTCCGCCGAGGCGAGCGCGCCGCAGGCGAAGAGCGCGGCCGCTGTCTGCGCGCGCGGCCCCGGCCCCGCCGCCCCGACGTCCAGGGACACCGTGGGCACGCCGCTGGGGGCGGCGAGCGCGGCCAGGGCGCGGCCGGGACCGGTCTCGCAGAACAGGTCCGTCCGGTCGGCGACCGCGCGGACCGCATCCCAGAACCGCACCGGCGCCGTCATCTGCGCACACAGCAGTTCCTGCAGCTCCGCTTCCCCGGCGCGGAACACGCCGCCCGTCACACCGGAGAGCAGTGTGCGGCGGGGTGGCGCGCATCCGGTGGCGCGGACCAGGGGGGCGAACTTCTGAGCCGCGGCGGCGACGGCGGGCGAGTGGAAGGCGTGCGCGACGGGCAGCGGCTGTGCGTCGATCCCGCGCTCGGCCGCGCGCCGGGCCAGCCCGGCCAGTTCGTCGGCGGGCCCGGCGACGACGTGGGCCAGCGGCCCGTTGTACGCGGCGACCACCAGCGAGGTGCCCCGGCACAGCTCCTCGGCGGCAGCGGCGTCGACGGTGAGCGCCAGCATCCCCGTACCGGGAGCGCAGAGTTCGGCCATCGTCCGGCCGCGCCGGTCGACCAGCTCCAGGCTCTCCCCCGCGCCCAGACAGCCCGCCCAGACGAGCGCGGCGTACTCGCCCAGGCTGTGCCCGAGCGCCGCCTCGGCCCGCACGCCCAGCTTCTGAAGCCACCTCAGGCCCGTGAGCGAGGCCCGGTGGACGACCGACTGGGCGGCGGCCGTGTCGGCGACCGGGCCGGGTTCGTGGGCGAGGGGTGGGTGGAATCCGTCGGCGGGGTGAAACCCGCTCGCCCCGTCCTCGGCCAGGTCGGCGCCGATCGCACCCGGGCCGGCGGGCAGCGGGGCCCCCTGGCCCGGGAACAGCAGGGTGACCCGGCCCGGGCAGGCGTTCCCGGCCCACACGCCGGGACGCCGGGCGAGCGTGCCCGGCGGGGCCTCGGCGAGGGCGGCCGCGGCGGCCTCGGCGCGCTGGGCGAGTTGCTCGGGGGAAGCCGCGATCAGGGCGGCCCGGACCGGGCCGGGGTGGGGTGCGCGGCCCCAGGCGCATGCGAGGTCGTGGAGTTCGGCGTCGCACAGCCGCGGGGCGAGCCGTGCCAGGCGTCGCAGCCGGTCCGACAGCTCCTCGGGGCTGTCCGAGCTGAGCAGGATCAGCTCCTGCTCCGGGTCGGCCCGGCGGGCGCGGGGCACGGCGGCGAGGGCGGTGGCCCGCGGCCCCGGGTGCCGGGGCTCGCTCAGCACCACATGGGTGTTGATGCCGCCGAACCCGAAGGCGCTCACCCCGGCGACGCGCGGCCCGGGCGGCCACTCCGCCGCGTCGGCAAGGATCCGCAGCACCGCGCCCTCGCCGGTGAGTTCGTCCCGTGGGCTGTCGCACCCCGTGGTCGGCGGCAGCACTGCGCCGTGCACGCTCAGACACGCCTTGATCAGCCCGGCCAGTCCGGCCGCGGCCTTGGTGTGGCCGATATTGGCCTTGATCGATCCGAGCGCGGCCGGCCGCGGGGACCCGGCGCGCAGGGCGCGCAGCGCCTGCAGCTCGATCGCGTCGCCCACGGCCGTACCGGTTCCGTGCCCCTCCAGCAGCCCCGTGGCGGCCGGGTCGAGACCCGCGTGGGCGTAGGCCCGGCGCAGCGCCAGGAGCTGGCCCCGTTGATCGGGGCGGGTGATGCCGCCCGCGCCGTCCGAGGAGATCCCCCAGCCCCGGATCTCGGCGTAGACGGGCATCCCCGCGGCGGCCGCGTCCCGGGCGCGCATCAGGGCGACGACCCCGCATCCCTCGCCGGGCAGGAAGCCGGTGGCCTCCTTGTCGTAGATCCGCATCCGGTCCTCGGCCAGCGCGCCGAGCCGCGAGAACCCGACGAGTTCGAACGGGTCGAGGCTGATGTCCACGCCTCCGGCCAGCACCAGGTCGGCGCTGCCCTCGCGCAGCCGCCCGCAGGCCGTGGTCACGGCGAGCAGCGAGGAGGCGCAGGCACCGTCCACGGTGAATCCGCCGCCGTGGAAGTCGAACTGGTTGCAGATCCGGCCCGCGATGGTGTTGGCGAGGCCGCCGGCCAGGAACTCGTCGTCGGGTGCGGGGAACGGCTCCAGGTAGCGCTCCGCGGTCCGGGCGAGCACCTTCTGGCGCTGTGTCCCGGTAAAACCCTCCTCGGACAGGACGGCGTCGAGCACGGCCCGCACATACGGCCAGCGCAGCCGCATGGTGCGGGCGCGAGTGACCTCGCCGGTGAGGGTGTTGCCGATGACCACCGCGACCCGGTCCCGGTCGAGGCCGGCGCCGCCGGGGACCCCGGCGTCCTCCAGCGCGCGAGCCGCGGTCTCCAGCGCGAGCCAGTGGGCGGGATCCGTGGCGCGGTGCACCGCGCCGGGGACGCGGAAGGCACCCCGGTCGAAGCGCCAGCCCTCCAGCAGGGCGGCCCTGGTCCCGTAGATGCCGTCCGGGTCGCGGCGCGTCGGGTCGGCGTAGTCCTCGACGGCGAGGCGCTCCGCGGGCAGCCGCCGGAACGCGCGCCGCCGGCGCATGACGAGGTCCCACAGCTGTGCGGGGTCGTCGGCATCGGGGTAGCGGCAGGCCATCCCCACTACGGCGATGCCGTCGTGGGATGCCTCGCCGGCCTTCTCGTACGGGGACAACGGCGACTCTCCTCAAGCCACTCAGGACGCGTCGGCGACCGCGGCGCCGGCGCCGGAAGCGGCCGTGGCACGGGCGTTCTGGGCGTCGGCCTGTCCGGCTTCCTGGCGCGGGGCCGGGATACCGCTGGCGCCGCGCGCCGAGAGGAAGGCCAGCAGTGCCGCGCGCAGCACGCAGGCGATGACCAGGGCGAAGAACAGGCCGAAGACGACGTGCAGTTGCACGAGCACGCCGTACGCCGCGGCGATGGTCGCGCCGAAGACGACCTGGTTGCGTGGACGCCACGGCGAGGTGCCCGGATCGGTGATCATGTAGTTGGTGAACAGCACGAAGGCCGTACCGGTCATCGGCAGCAGGGCACTGACGGTGGAGATGTCGGTGAGCGCGCCGCGGAGCAGCGCCTGCGCCACGAAGCCGCCCGCCCAGCCGAGGATCAGCGGCACTTTGCCGGTCAGCTTGCCGTTCAGCAGGGTGCCGAGAGCCAGCACCACCATCGGCGGGACCGCACCCCACCAGCCGTTCAGCCACTCGGTGAACTCGTACGGTGGTGCGATGCCCACCCACGGGAACAACAGCAGGACCGTGACGATGCCGAAGTTGCTGGGGTTGAGGACGTGCCGGGCCTTGCCCATCATCCGTACCCGGAACAGGTACTTGCCGGACACACCGACGATCGCGGCCAGCAGCGTGGGCCAGATGCGGCTGTTGGCGTACAGCAGCATCGCGCAGGCCAGGCCCCCGATGTAGGCGGGCAGCAGGAAGTCGACCGCTTCGCCGAGAGGCCGCCGGTACCGGGCCGGGCGCCGTAGGCCCCATGCCTCGACCGTTTCCAGGAGCAGTTCGGTGAGCACCGCGGCCAGGACGGAGAACAGCGGTGTGGCATAGGCCTGTTCGAAGCCCAGGACGGTGTGACCGAGCACGGTGGCGGCCGTGATGGACATCGCGAAGCGGCGCAGCGCCTTGCTGCGTCGGCACGGGGCGCAGGGCTTACCGGTGTCGACGGCGCAGGTGTGGTCGGTCGTCATGCGGGAACCTCCGCGATGGTTCCGTCGGCTGCCAGCACGAGGGTGTGCCAGCCCGGTGGGAGGGTTGCGGTGCGCTCGTGCCGTACTCCGTGGAGGTCTCGCCAGGAGAGGTCCACGCGCATCGGGCGGGCCGGGTGCTCTCCGCCCAGGCCGAAGTGCAGGTCCGGAGCGGCGACTCCGCCGTGCCCGTTGGCGGGGTAGAGCTGCTGCTCGGTCACCTTCCCGTCGGGCAGGTGCAGCCGGGCGACGGCGCCGATGGCCGGGGTGGTGGCGTGCCGTGAGCCGGTGGGCAGCCGCAGGTGCAGCCCGAGGAAGGGGGCCGCCTTGGACTGGTTCCGGTAGAGCACCGACTGTCCCCACTGATTGGCCGCGATGAAGTCGAGCCGTCCGTCACCGGTGACGTCACCAACGGCGAATCCCCGGGTGACGGCGGTGGACGCGACCCCGGCTTCCCTGGCCAGGTTCACATAGCGGCCCCGGGGTGTCCGGACGAAGAAGGTGTTCGGGTCGTGGCCGGAGAGATCGTCCCCCGGTTCCACGTTGGGCCAGAGTTCGGGGTGCCGCAGGATCAGGTCGTTGGACATCGCCGCCTCCTGCAGCTGCGCCCAGCGATCGGTCCTGCCCGCCAGGAATCCGGTGGCGTGCATCACCTGGGGGTAGCCCGAGTTGTCGAAGTCGGCCGCGACGAGGTCCCACGTCCAGCCGGAGCGGGACAGCCCCATGCCCTCGCTGTGGTCGTCGTAGGGGGCCTCGCCGCGGTGGAGCAGGGCGCCCAGCCGGTCGCGGGGCACCGTGGGCCGGAAGACGAAGTTGCTCTCCTGGAGTGCGTAGGGCTCGGTGATGTTGCCCACCAGGATGGACTGGGTTCCGCTGCGGTCCAGGTCGGCGAAGGCGACGCCCATGCCCTTGAACGAGCCGTTGCCCAGCTGCTTGGACTTCGGGGTGGTGAAGTGGCGGGTTCCCGTGGCCAGACGGAACGTGGGGGCGCCGGGCCTGGACTCGTTGATCAGCAGCCGGCCTCGGCCGAAGTCGTTCGCCTGGTAGAGGTCCGGCAGTCCGTCGCCGTCCAGGTCCTGGGCGCCGAGAGCCAGCGTCCAGCCGGTCGGGGGCTTCGGCCCGAAGGCGCCCTGCACCTCCGCGAAGCGGGCATCGGGCTTCCGGCCGGAACGGCCGCCGGTGAAGCGGAAGTAGCGCAGTGTGCCGCCGTTCAGCGCGTGGGACATCGACGACGGCATCTGGAGTTCGGGCTGCCTGGCGGTGGGGTCCAGTACCCGGGCCCCGTCCTTGAAGTAGTTGCCCACGACGAGGTCGAGGTGCCCGTTGCCCTCGAAGTCGCCCAGGGTCATCGCGTTGGTGTTCCACACCGGGTGGCCGGGGACCAGTTCCCGCGGCACGAAGTCGGCCCGGGAGGGAGCGGCGCCGGACCCGCGCAGGAAGAGCACGGGCGAGCGGCCCCAGTAGTAGACCACCAGGTCCTGCCGGCCGTCCTGGTTCAGGTCGGCCGGCATGCAGCCCATCGGGGCCGCGTACGACGGCATGTACAGGCCCTTCGCCGCAAGGGTGAAGGGACGATAGCGCTTCCCGGTACCGGGCGCCGGCTCGACGGTGACCGTGTCCGTGCGCGGGTCGACCAGGCACACGTCGTGCGCGACCGTCCCGCCGTCGGCGGCGAACAGCCCGGCGCCGGCGCCGACCGAGGAGATCCACGACCGGATGTGGTGGAAGGCCGGCGCCACCGGCCGCAGCCGCCGCTCGCCCGGCCGGTCGGGGTCGTTCAGCGCGTGTGCGGTGAAGTGAAAGGGTGCCGCCGCAGCCGCCCGGTCGGCCGCGGACACCGTGTCCGGCAGGGCCAGCCCGAAGGCCGTGAGACAACAGCACAGCGCCACGGCCTTGGCGGCATGCGCTCTCGCATGACAGGCGAGCGAGTTCATCGGCTCCTCCGAGAGCGGGGCGCGGACACGGCGGCCTCGGTGGTCCGGGAGTCCTGGGCAGGGCGCTGCGTGGGGGCATCGGTCGGACCGGAACCGTGGTGGGCCGCCCACAGCCGCCTGATCCCGGCCCGCCACTCCTCGTAGTGCCGTCCCGTGCGGGGGTCGGGGCCCAGGTCGGCGAGTGCGGTGTCGGTCCAGTCGGCCGCGGTCTTCGCCGGCACCCCGGCCAGAGCCAGAACCCCACGGTCGCAGTGCTCGGGCAGGGGGGTACGGGCGCGCAGCCGGGCCGCGGCGGCGAAGGCGGCACCCTGGGCCAGGTGGGCCCTGCAGTCGCCCGCCGCCTCGACCAGCGCGCACAGTTCGTCCTGGTCCGCACCCCCTGCGTACACGGCCGCGAGGCCGATGCCGCTCCACAGATCCGCCCGCCGCCACGCGGGGAACCCGGCCACCCGCAGGCCCAGCGCCTCGGGGTCCGCGCATTCGTGGAACCACAGGCACCGCCCGAGCCCCTGATCCCGCACGGCACGCTGCCACGGGTCGAGGCCCCGCTCCGACCGCTGCCCCGCCACGACCCGGTCCGAGTCGAAGAACCCCTGGTAGAAGCCGAATCCGTCCCAGGCGAGCCAGCGCAGCAAGGGGTCACCGGCGCGGAGTCCGCGCCAGGGGCGCAGGCGCATTTTGCCGAAGGCCCAGCCGGCACCCACATGGATCAGATGCGGATAGTCGACGCCCGGTCCCTCAAGAAATTCCCGCAGTCTGCGCCCCCGGGACAGGGTGAGCAGATCGAGCAGCGCGCAGCCCATGCCCGCACCCTCGAAGGCGAACCCTCGGAGTTCTTCGGGGACACCGTCGAGTGCCGCGCCGAGCGCATCCGTATTGTGCGCATCCACCGAGTGGTTGAAGCCCTCGAGAAAGGCTCTTCCGGAATCCTCCAACCGCTGCCGGGACGGACCCGAGCGAAGCCTGAATCGGCGCGCCCCGAAATCAACTTGCCGCATGTCCTGCCGCAGCAACCGGGGAACCAAGAACGGCACTATTATTTCCCCTCCAGCACGTCATCTATTGCGACTAATAGCCTCGGGGCAACTTGGCGCCGCCTTGATCCGCTGAAAGAGTGCATCTGACCGGCCCTGCATCCAACAGGTGAACCACACCCGACGGCCACTGATCAAACGGGTAGGACTCCGGAAAAGGTGACAATAACCATGCCGTCACGCCGCAGGAATGATGAGTCCACACCAGCCGAAGAAGGTCGCAATGCTGGAAAACCGTCTGCTCGAAATCATTATTATCGCCCTGGTCGTCATGGTTCTGTTCGGAGCGAAGCGGCTCCCGGACACCGCGCGCTCGCTGGGAAAGTCGCTGCGCATCCTCAAAGCCGAGACCCGAGCCGGCCGCGAAGAGGCGGAGCGGGAGGCGTCGTCCGCGTCGTCCACGCCGACCGAGCCACCCGCGCTCACGAGGGCGGGGACACCCCCGCAGCCGCACATCGTCGTCGCGGAGGCCACCGGGAAGGGGCGGGAAGCGCTCCACGACTGACACGCGCCCCGGGCCACGTGACGCAGGGCGATCGCACACGGTATCCGGCCATTGACGCGTGGTAGCCACCTTGTCACAGTGTTTCCCGGTGTTTCCCGGCACCGGTTCCGAGAGGTGGGGATCCATGGGACATCGCGTCGACTTCGCTCGACCGGGCTGGTTCCGGTGCGGCGCCCTCCTGTGCCTCGCGGGCACGCTGGGCCACCTGCCGATGTACGGGCACCTCGCCCGCCCGCCGGGGCATCCGGCCTCCATGGCGGGCAGCGACTCGACCCCGCTCATGGTGATCAGCATGACGCTGGTCCTGGCCGGGGTGGCGGCGTGCGCCTACGGAATCGTCGGCCCCCGCCGGACGACCGGCGACGACGGGCAGGGACCGCTCCGGGCGAGTTTCACCGACGATGTGCCGCTGACACGAGCACACTGCGCGCTGGCGGTGGTGATGACGCTCGCCGTGGCCATCGACGTCATGAAGCCCATGACGCTGAGTTTCGTCGTACCGGGAGTGGCCAAGGAATACGGGTTGCGTTCGGCGGTCCATCCGCACGGCGGCCTGCCCGTCGCACTGCTGCCGCTCTCCGGAATCGGCGGAACCGTCATCGGCTCCTTCCTGTGGGGCGGATTCGGCGACCGCATCGGCCGCCGCCCCGCCATCCTGCTGGCCAGTGTCGTCTTTCTCGCGACCTCCGTCTGCGGAGCCATGCCGCTGTTCTGGATGAACATCCTCATGTGCTTCCTGATGGGGATGAGCGCGGGCGGCATGCTCCCGCTCACCTTCACCCTGCTGACCGAGACCGTACCGACCCGGCAGCGCGGCTGGATCGTCGTCCTGATCGGCGGCGTCGGAACCGCCGGCGGCTATGTGCTGACCAGCTGGGCGGCCTCACTGCTCGTGCCACACTTCGGCTGGCGCGTGCTGTGGCTGCTCGGACTGCCCACGGGCGTCGTCCTGCTGCTGCTCAACCGCTGGATCCCGGAGTCCGCGCGCTTTCTCGTGGCCTGTGGGCGGCGCGCCGACGCCGAGGCCGTGCTGGCACGCTACGGCGCCCGGTTGACCTTCGTCCCGCCGCCTCTCGCGAACGTCCCCGCGGCCGCGCCCCGCGCCGGCTATCTGAGGCTCCTGCTGGCGCCCTACACCAGAGTCGGCCTCCCCCTGGTGGTGCTCGCCCTCGGGATCGGCCTGGTGACCTACGGCTTCCAGTTGTGGATCCCCACCGACCTGCAGCGCCTGGGCTTCACCGAACTGACCGCGGACACCACCCTGCGGGACGCGGCCCTGCTGGGACTGCCCTTCAACCTCGCGATCGCCTGGCTGTACGGACGGTGGAGCAGCAAGGGCACACTCGTCCTCCTGGGCGCCTGCACCGCGGCCGCCATGGCGGCATTGGCAGCGGTGGGCGACCGGATCGCCGTGCACCCACTGCCGCTGCACCTGCTGCTCGCCGTCCCCATCTGGTCGGCCGGCTCGGCCGTCGCCGTCCTCGGTGCCTATACGGCGGAGGTGTATCCGACGGCGGTTCGCTCGCAGGCTTCCGGACTCACGGCCGCGGTCACCAAGGTCGGCGGCGTGCTGATGATCGCTGTGGCCGTGGCGGCCGTGGCTCCGCCGTCTCTCCGTACCACCGCGCTGCTCGGCGCGGTGCCGCTCGCCCTCGCCACCGTCGCGGTCATCCTCTCGGGAGTGGACACCCGTGCACGGTCCCTGGAAGAGATCTCCACCAGGCCCCTGAAAGGCAGCGCATCCGCGACCACCTCGGCATGACGGCCGCCCCACGTAGGTGTGTCCGCATCGAGGCCTGATGGGTAGACACGGCCTGGACGCCAACTCGCTTTGGACTCGGCCGGATCGGCAAAGGCTCAACGCTCATCGCTCATCGCTCAACGGGGAGGATTTTGCCATGGGACGAACAGGCTTATGCCCAAGAGTGCTCATAGTCGGTGCCGGCCTGGGCGGCACCGCCACGGCGATCCGGCTGCTGCGCTTCGCGCGCAGGCCGCTTGAGATCGTCTTGCTCGAACGGCGTTCCGCATACCGGTCCGCGGGCGTCGCGTACCACCGGGACGGTAACCCCTGGGATCATGTGTTCAACATCCAGGCGGGCCGGATGTCGGTGTTCCGGGAGGACGTCCACGACTTCGTCCGCTGGGCCAACGTCGAGGCCGACCGCCGGGACTGGCCCGCGCCCTGGGCCGCGTTCGAGTTCGTCGAGCAGGGCCCGGCGCCCCGGCGGATCTTCCAGGACTACCTGGTCGATCGGCTGGTCGAAGCCCGGCGGGAAGCCTGTCCCGGCGTCGTGCTCGTCGAAGCGGACGGCGAGGCGATCGACATGGAAGTGCTCCCCTCGGGAGTCGAGGTGACGGTACGGCAGTCGTCCGCGCCGCACTGCGACGGCGTCCAGGTCGGGCAGGGCCCGGAACCGACTGTGATCTTCGCCGAGCACGTTGTTCTCGCGACCGGCCTCGAACTCAGGGAGCCGCCTTTCGCCAACGAGGTTCTCGCGCATGCGTCCTTCGTACGGAACCCGTTCTCCGCGGCAGGCGTCCGGAAGCTCAAGGCACTGCCACCCGGGGCGACCGTCGCGATCGTCGGTTCCACGTTGAGCGCGTACGACTCGGCGGGCCTCCTGCTGCGCCAGGGCCACGTCGGGAGGATCCATCTCATCTCCAAGACCGGCACGATGTTCCGGACGTACCCTCGTGGCCACGAGCACGAAGTGTTCGAACTGCCCTGTCCGACTTCACTGTTGGAGCCGTACGGGAATCGTGAGGAGTTCCTCGCCCGGGTTCGGGCCGAGTGGGAGACGGCGTGTTCGACGGTCGTCCGGGACCATCCCGAAGTCGCCCCGGCGGTGGTCGCGGAGCGGGTGGCCAAGGCGTGGGAGCCGTATCTCCCCGAGGCCATCGAACGGATTCCCTCGGCAGAACTGCGGCGCTTGTTGGACGAGTTCAGCACCGCGATAGCGGCGTTCCGGGTCGGCGCGGTGGAGTACACGATGGCGATCATCGAGCACGCGATGCACCCGGCGGACGGATCGGTGAAGTTGGTCGTCGGCAATGTGGAGGGGATCACGCCGACGGAGTCCGGGCGACTCGTCGTCTCGGTCGCGTCCCCGGAAGAGAAAGTCACCATCGAGGCCGATCTGGTGGTCTCCAACTTCGGCAGGGAGTGGGACTACACCAGGGTCGGCCAGTCGCTCTGGGGGAATCTCCTCCGAAAGGGGATCGCGGTGCCCCATGAACGCACCGGACGCGGCTTGGAAGTCGACGAACAGGGGGCGCTGCTGAGATCCGACGGGGAGCCGGCCGGACCGATCTCGGCGGTCGGCGTACTACGGGAGGGCGACGAGATCGTGCGGAACGGGCGGACGGGCGCATTCGCCTTCAATCTCGCCGCCATAAAGAACCAGTCAATCGTGGTCGCCGCGCGCGTGATCGAGCAACTGGAGTCGCATGAGGATGGTCCGGCTCACATCCATTCTCAATTCCGGAGCCTTGTCAGCAAGAGGGAAGGAGCAGTCCGGACCGGATTCGAGGAGGCTGTGCTCTTGGAGGTGAGGAGGCTGGCCACGCGTACCCGAAAGGAGCGGGAGCTGCTCGATTCCCGGTTGGACGCCTGCATCCGGTCCTTGGACGACCTTCCGGCCCTTCCACTGGGTGCTTCTGCGCGCGGCCGTCTGACCAGGGCGGTCGTCAACCGGGCCGCCGTCGAACGGCTCGTCGACGTCTCCGTGACGCCACAGCAGCTGCGTCGACAATTGGGGATAGCGAACACCGAAGGAATGAAGGATTATGCGAAGCCGGACCGATAGCCTCTGGTGAATGCGGATCTTGCACCTGTCGGACATCCACCTCGATCGCGTTGACGCACCGAACAAACACGGCGTCAACGCCACTCGGTCCCTGCGTCGGATAATTGCTGATCTGCGGCATCTGACGGCTGTCGACGCCGTCGTCGTCAGCGGCGACATCGCCGACGACGGCTCCGTGGACGCATATGTCGCTGCCCGCGACATCCTGCGTGAATTCACGGCGGCGCGGAATGTCCCGGTGATCTGCAGCACCGGCAACCACGACGAACGCCAAGCGTTCACCAAGGTACTCGGCAGCGGCCACCTCGACCCGGATGGCAGCGACCGGGCCCATGCCCTCGTGCCGTCCACCGAGACCGAACGGGCCGCCGTGAGCCTGGTCGACGGCTACCGGTTCATCACGCTCGACTCACTCGTGCCCGACAAGGGGTACGGACACCTCAGCCGTACCCAGATCGACTGGCTCACCGACGTCTTGCGCACGCCGGCGCCCCACGGCACCGTCCTGGTCTTCCATCACCCGCCGATCACCCTCGACGTGGAAGTGCAGGAGGCCCTGGGCCTGCAGAACCCCGCCGAGCTGGCCGACGGGATCCGCGACAGCGACGTCCGCCTCATCCTGTGCGGCCACTTCCACCTGCAGGTCTTCGGCTTTCTGGAGGCGACACCCGTCTGGGTCACCCCAGGCGTCGTCAGCCGCGTCGACCTCACCGCCGCCCCGGGCACCAAACGGGCCGTGCGCGGAGCCTCCGCCACCCTGGTCCAGCTCGATACGGCGCACGGCCCGCTGTTCCACACCCTCCACGCCCGCGACCCGCAGGCCGGCGAGACCGTCTACGAACTCGACGAACAGAAGCTCCGCTCCGTCATCGACACATTCGGCCCCGGAGCCTGACCCCGCAGCATTTCCGGGGCAAAGCCGCAGGTGGCGGCAGACGAGTCGGGCTGTACGCCGGGTTCTGTTCCCCGGTGTCCTCGCGGGCGCCGGGGCGACGGCCATCCATCTAGGGCCGGTGTTGCCACCGGCCTCGTGCGGTCTACCCGCGGACTCGGGCGGGCAGCCCTCGAACGTCCGCGCAGGGACGCCTCTTCTTTCGAGGAGGCGGCCCCTCTTGACCTTGCTCCGGGTGGGGTTTACCTAGCTGCCCAGGTCGCCCTGGGCACTGGTGGTCTCTTACACCACCGTTTCACCCTTACCAGGGGCCAAAGCCCCGGGCGGTCTGCTTTCTGTGGCACTGTCCCGCGGGTCACCCCGGGTGGCCGTTAGCCACCACCCTGCCCTGTGGAGCCCGGACGTTCCTCGGGAAGCCCCCTAGGGGGACTCCACGCGGCCGTCCGCCCGGCTCGTCTGCCGTGTGGACCATGGTACCGGGCGCCGGGACCTGTGCGGGCCCGCGGCCGTGGCCAGGACCGAGCCCGCCAGGATGAGGGCGAAGGCCACCAGGACCGTGGGCGTCAGCCGCTCGTTCAGGAAGACCGCGCCCGCCGCCACCGCGACCGCCGGGTTGACGTAGGTGATCACCGTCGCCCGGGTCGGGCCCGCCTCCTTGATCAGCTCCAGGAACGCCACGAAGGCCACCGCCGTGCAGAGCACGCCCAGGCCGGCCAGGGCCGCCAGGGCGGAGGAGGAAGGGATGGACGACGGGCGCACCGCGATCGCCACCGGGGCGTAGACCACGGCCGCCAGGGTCAGACAGGCCGCCGTCAGGTGCAGGGAGGGGACGTCCTTCATGCGGCGCGCGGCGATCAGGGGGGCGGTCGCATAGCCCACGACCGTCACCAGCACCTCGACGAGGGAGCGGGCGTCGCCGCCGGTCAGGTGGGGCAGGGTCAGAACCGTCACGCCGGCCAGGCCCAGGGCGAGGCCGGCCAGCCGGCGGGCTCCCAGGTGTTCGGTGTCGCCGAGGAGCCGGGCCGCGATCACACCCACGATCGGCACCCCGGCGATCAGCAGGCCCGCCGTCGAGCTGGACAGATGCCGTTCGGCATCGGTGAGCGTGAACCAGGGGACGACGATCTCCAGACACGCGAAGGCCAGCATGGGGCGCCAGTGGGTGCGTATGGTCCCGGGCAGCCCGCCCTGGCGCAGCGCGAAGGGGAGCAGCAGGACCGCGCCGAGCGCGCAGCGCGTGAACACGACCACCGGCGGGGACACCTCGTCCACCGCCACCTTGATCATCAGATAGGGGATGCCCCAGATCACTCCCATGAGGGAGAACAGGAACCAGCCTCGTGCAGTCATGCGGTGAGTTTCGGCCAGCCGCTCAGGGCGCGTCTTGAACGCTGTTGCGGTACGCCGCCGGGGTCACCCCTAGCACCCGGCGGAACCAGCGCGTCAGGTGCGCCTGGTCGGCGAAGCCCACCAGACCGGCCACCTCGGCCGGGCGCAGTCCGGCGGCGAGCAGCGCGCGGGCCCGGGTGACCCGGTACTGGGCGAGCCAGGCGTACGGCGGTATGCCCATGGTCGTGCGGAAGGCCCGCAGGAGCTGGTAGCGGGACAGGCCCAGGTCGGCGGCGAGGGAGGAAAGGGTCGGCGGGGCGGTGAGTTCGTCGGCCAGGCGGTCGCGGACGGTCAGCGCGATCGTGCCCGCGCCGGGGACCAGGTCGGGGCAGGGCCTGGCCGTGGAGTGGCGGCGGGCCAGGGCCGTCAGCAGCCACGGCATACGGGACTCCGCCTCCAACGGGTCCGGGCAGACGCTGAGCTCGGTGTGGGCGAGGCGTAGCGCGGCGGCGAGTTCGGGGTCCTGCACGAGCGGTTCACGGAAGTACGGCTGCCCGCCGAGGACACCGTCGGTCAGGAGGGACGGCTCGGCGTACAGGGCGCGGTAGGCGTATCCGTCGGTGGCGTTGCCGGGGCCGCCGGTGTGCATCTCGCCGGGGTCGAGGACGACGATCGTGCCGGGGCCGGTGCGGATGTGGCCGCCCCGGTAGTCGATGACCTCGCTGCCGCCGACACAGACGCCGATCGTGTACTCGTCGTGGGCGTGCGGGGCGTAGGTGTGCCGGCGGAAGTTCGCCGTCAGGAGGTCGAGCGGGGGTCCTTCGTGGCCCAGCCGGGCGCGCGTCCACAGCGCCTGTTCCGCCATCCCGCGCCCCCTTGCCGTACCGAACCCGTCAAGGGTGCAACGCCTTCAGGCCCCGCTTCCATGCCGCGTCCAGGTCGGCGTCCGCGGGAAACCGGCCGTGGATCTCCAGGATGACCATGCCGTGGGCGAAGGCCCAGGTGGCGCGGGCCAGGTCCAGGTCGCCGCCGCAGACGCGCAGCAGCGGCAGGGCGGCCCGGCCCTCCAGGCCGGCGGGGAGTTCGGCGCGGGGCAGGGGGCGTTCGGTGGCCAGGCAGTACAGGTGCGGGTGGGCGAGGGCGTAGGCGCGGTAGGCCTCGGCGAGGGCTTCGAGGGAGCCGGGGGCGCGGATCTCGGCGGCCTCCAGGGCCTCGCCCGACTCCGCGAGCAGCTGCGCGGTCAGCTCCACCTCCACGGCGTGCTTGTCGGGGAAGTGCTTGTAGAGGCTCGGGGCCCTGATGCCGAGGCGGTCGGCGAGGGTGCGCATGGTGAGGGCGGCGGGCCCGGACTCCTCCAGGAGCGCGCGGGCCGCTGCGGCGATCTCCCGCGCCCGGGGGGTGAGTCGGTCGTCAGCCACGCTGGTAACCCTCCTTGGTGCGCAGTCCGTAGCCGAAGGCGCGATCGTACGAGATGTGGGCGAGCCAGCCGCACAGGGCGGCGAAGGCGGGCGGCCAGGCGACCGGCAGGACGGTGTAGGCGGCGAGGAGCGCGAGCGGGACCAGGGCGCGGTGCATCGCGTTGTAGTACGGCACCGCGCGCGGCGCCAGCCGGCCCTTGGCCATGCGGGGCGCGTCGTCCAAGGCGACCAGGAAGGTCAGGTCCGGCAGGACGAGGAAGGCCAGGGCCAGGGTGCCGGCGAGTAGGCCGTGGTTGATGCCCTCCAGCACCGCGAAGGCCGACCAGAACAGGGCGAGCGCCAGCCATGCGGTGCGGCGCAGGACGGTGAGGGTGGAGCGGGGCGTGCGGGTGGTGCCGGCCGTTGCGGTCATGGCTGCTGCCTCCGGTTCCTCGTACGGCATCGTGCCGCGATTCGGGATGGCTAACGCCGTTAGCCACGACTCGACCGTACGGCTAACAGTGTTAGCCGTCAAGGCCCGTGCGCTCCAGCGCCGCGAAGGCCGCCTCCAGTCGCACGCGGTGCTCCCGCGCCACCTCGTCCACCGGATCGCCGGCCGCGAGTCGGCGCGTGGACGCGACGACGACCGTCCGGTACGCCGCCACGACCAGGGCCGCCAGCAGGTCCGGATCGGGCACGGCCGCCTCGGCGAGGGCGGCGGCCAGCGCGCGCTCCACCTCCTCGACACCCTCGCGGGCCCGGGCGCACAGGGCGGGCGAGGCGGCCACGACCCGCCAGAAGGCGGCGAAGGTGTCCCCCACACCGCCCAACGGGTGCCGTTCGTCCAGCAGCCGAAGGGCGAGGCGACGCAGGGCGGCGAGCGGCGACTCACCGGCGGCCCGGTCGCGCACCGCCCCGGCACAGCGGGCGGCGGCCTCCGGGATGCGGTCGAGGAACAGGTCCTCCTTGCGCGGGAAGTAGTTGAAGACCGTCATCGCGGAGACGCCGGCCTGGCGCGCGACCTCGGCGACCGTCACCGCCTCGAAGCCGCGCTCGACGAACAGACCTGTCGCGATGTCCGAGATGCGCTGCCGCGTGGCCAGTTTCTTGCGCTCCCGCAGGGAAAGCACCTCATCCAGTGGCTCGTTCACACAAAAAGTGTAGCCACCCAAAAATTTTAGTGACTACAGTCAGGGTCATGACGACGTTCGATTACGACGTGGTGGTGGCCGGCGCCGGCCCCGTGGGCCTCTTCCTCGGCTGCGAGCTGGGGCTCGGCGGTGCGCGGGTGCTGGTCGTGGAGCGGCTGACCGAGGTGGACGAGACGATCAAGGCGGGCGCGGTCAACATCCCGAGCGCGGTCGCCCTCTACCGGCGCGGGCTGCTGCCCGAGCTGGCGGCGGTGTGGGAGGCGGCGCTGGAACGACTGCGCGCCTTCAAGGGCAATGGCGCGGGCACGGGCAAGCTCCCGCCCAAGTTCGCCGGGCACTTCGCCGGGATCATGCTGGACCCCGACCTCTTCGACGGCTCCGACCCCGCCTGGGCGGACGTCGGCCCCGCCGCCGACAGCGGGCTCGGCGTGCCCCAGGCCGAGCTGGAGCGGATCCTGGCCCGCCGGGCCGCACAGCTAGGTGTGGAGGTACGCCGGGGCGTGGAGCTGACCGGCTTCGACGCCGAAGGGGACGGGGTCGCCGTACACACCGGCGAGGGGACGATCCGGGCCGGCTGGCTGGTCGGCTGTGACGGCGGGCGCAGCACCGTCCGCAAGCTCGCCGGGTTCGACTTCCCGGGCACGGACCCGGAGATCACCGGCTACCAGGCGATCGTGGAGCTGACCGGCACCGAGCGGCTGGGCGTGGGCTGGAACACCACGGATGTGGGGACGTACGTCCACGGGCCGTTCCCCGGCCGGATCCTCAGCGTGGAGTTCGACGGGCCCCCGGCCGACCGTTCCGCGCCCGTCACCGCCGAGGAGCTGCAGGCCAGCCTGCGCCGGGTGTCGGGGGTGCCGGAGGTGACCATCCACAAGGTGCTCAGCGCCACCCGGTTCACCGACAACGCCCGCCAGGCCACGGACTATCGCAAGGGCCGGGTGCTGCTCGCGGGCGACGCGGCGCACGTGCACTCGCCGTTCGGCGGGCAGGGGCTGAACCTCGGCCTCGGGGACGCGATGAACCTGGGCTGGAAGCTGGCCGCCGTCGTACGCGGCACGGCACCCGAGTCCCTGCTGGACACCTACACCGCCGAGCGGCACCCGATCGGCGCCTGGGTGCTCGACTGGACCCGGGCCCAGATCGCGGTGATGCGCCCGGACCGGCACGCCCGCGCCCTGCGCCGAGTGGTGACCGACCTGGCGCTGACCACCACCGGGACGACCTACCTCGTCACGAGGATCTCCGGCGTCTGGCAGCGCTACGATCTGCCCGGCGACCACCCGCTGACCGGTGCCAGCGCACCCGACCTGGTGCTGTCCGACGGCTCCCGGCTCGGCGACCACCTGCACACCGGCCGCGCCCTGCTGCTCGACCTCACCGACGAATCCGCGCTGCGCGCCCGCGCCGAGGGCTACGGCGACCGGCTGGACGTCCGTACGCTCGCCTGCCCGGACCGGCCGGACCTCGGGGCGCTGTTCATACGCCCGGACGGCTTCGTGGCCTGGGCCGCCGACCCGGAAGACGACAAGGCCGCCGAGGACCTGCCGAAGGCCCTGGAACGCTGGCTCGGCACACGGACGGCCACCGCTTGACCCTGCCGCGACGTCAACGTCTGCGCTGCGCTGCTGTAGACGTCCGCCCAATAGCTCCGTCGGCCGGGCTGAGCCACTGGGGGCTCCGCCCCCAGACCCCCGCCTCCCACCCATCCACCCGACTCGGTTGCCATGAGGCGAAGGCACCGGCAGCGGCTGCGGGCCCAACTGGCCACGCCGTCCTGCGCGCCCTGTACGCCGAATTCGCGCCCGCCCAGGCCGAGGTGTTCCGCCGGGCACTCAATATCCTTGCCGGGGAGGGGAGATGAGGATGCTGAAGGCATGGGGGCGGCTGGCGGGGCACGAGGTGCGGCTCTACGTCAGCCTGGTGCTGTGGCTGGCGCGGCGCACCCAGGGGACCGCCGGTGGGCGGGCGTTCGGGTACACGCGCGGGCAGGGTGCGACGATGGCCGGGCTCGCCTTCGTGTGCGTGGTCGAGACGGTCGGCGTGTCCGTGATGCTGCGCGGCATGCCCACCGCGCAGGACGTGCTGCTGGTGCTGGACGTCTACACCGTGCTGCTCGTCATCGGCCTGCACGCGGCCTGTGTGGTCCGCCCGCACGTGCTGACCCGGGAGGCGCTGCGGGTACGGTACGGGGTCCACGTGGACCTGCGGATCCCGTTGACCGCGATCGCCGCCGTGCACCGTGAGACGCGGATGACGCACGAGCCGGCGGACGACGTACTCGACCTCGCGGTCGGTTCCCAGACGTCGGTGCGGCTCGAGCTGGCCGAGCCCGTCACCCACCGGTCGTTCCTCGGCCACCCACGGCAGGTCAGCGTGGTACGGCTGCACGCCGACGAGCCCGGCACCCTCGTACGGGCCCTCACGCCACAGTGAACAGGATCTTCGTCGTCCCCGGGTCGGCCCGGCTGAGCCGGACCCGCAGGCGTTCGCCGAGCGGCAGCCGGTCGCCCTCGATCCGGCCGATGACCGCCGGCGAGTCCACCTGGACGGTCCCGACGCCCGGCCGGTGCTCGTCGACGTCCACCACACAGCCCTCGAACACGTCCCCGACCCGGTCCTTGAGCAGGGCCGCCTCCACGATGTCCACGCACTCGCGCTCGACCGTGCCGGCGATACGGGAGCCCTCGGCCATCCGCCGGGGCAGCGCGTCCAGCGCGGCGAGCACCCAGTCGGGCGGGGACTGACCGGCGACGGCGGCGAGGCAGATCTCCGAGGCGTAGCGGTCGGCGAGGCGGCGCAGCGGGGCGGTGCAGTGGGTGTAGGGGGCGGCGACGGCGGCGTGCGTGGTGATCGCGGGCAGGACGCCGTCCCGGAAGACGGTGTAGCCGGCGCCGCGCAGCAGCGTGGTGCACTCCTGGAGGAAGGCCGCGTGGTGGGTGTTGTGCGGGTCGAGGGTGCGGATCAGCGCCGCGTACGACACATGGTGCGGCCAGTCGATGTGCAGCGCGGTCGCGGTGCGGCGGAGGCGGGCGACGGCGCCGTCGGGGGCGGCGGGGAGGGTGCGCAGCACTCCGGTGCCGTGGGCCAGCATCAGGTCGGCGGCCGCCATGCCCGTCAGAAGCGAGACCTGGGCGTTCCAGCCGTCGGCGGGCAGCGGGGCCCGGTAGCCGAGGACGTAGGTGCCGTCCTGCTCGGTGATCTCCTGCTCGGGCACGTTCAGGGAGATGCCGCCGCGCTCGGTCTCCTGCCGTTCCCTGGCCTCGCCGATCTCCTTGAGCAGCGCGACCGGCTCCTCGGCGGTCCCGGCGTCGACCTCCTTCTGCACGCGCGCGTAATCGAGCTTGGCCCGGCTGCGCACCAGGGCGCGGCGCACGTCGACGGCGAGGGTGCGGCCCTCCGCGTCCAGGTCGATCGTCCACAGCACGGCGGGCCGGGTCCGGCCCGGCAGCAGGCTGGCCGCGCCCTCGCTGAGCACGGTGGGGTGCAGCGGGATCTTCTCGTCCGGGAAGTAGAGGGTGTTCACCCGCCGGTGCGCCTCCGCGTCCAGCGCTCCACCGGGTACGACGAAGGCGGCGACGTCGGCGATGGCGTACCGGACCCGGTAGCCGGCGCCCTGCCGGGACAGGTGGGTCGCCTGGTCGAGGTCGGTGGAGGCCGGCGGGTCGAGCGTGAAGAAGGGGATGTCCGTGGCGTCGTACGACGGCGGGGCCGGCGCCTTCGCCGCGCGCTCGGCCTCGGCCTGGGCCGGGGGCGGGAACTCCTCCGGCAGACCGAGTCCGGCCCGCAGCGCGGCGAGCGCGGCCCGCAAGGGGGCTTCGGGGGCACCGGTCACGCGGATCCTGCGGCGGGGCATACAGCGAGCGTAGGGCCTGTCCGGCGGATCCGCCGGGCAGGCCCTGCGGTCGCGGACCGACCGGTGGCACGCCGTACCCTGTCGCGGAGGTCTACGTGAGGAGTACGTGTTGCTGGTCCTGCTGCCGCCCTCGGAAGGCAAGGCGAACTCGGGCGCGGGCACACCACTGAAGTTCGAGTCGCTGTCCCTGCCGGGGCTGACCGCCGCGCGGGAGGCCGTGCTCGGCGAGTTGGTCGAGCTGTGCTCCGGCGACGAGGAGAAGGCGCGCGAGGTGCTCGGGCTGAGCGAGGGGCTGCGCGGTGAGGTCGCGAAGAACGCCTGCCTGCCGACGGCCGGCGCCCGCCCCGCCGGGGAGATCTACACCGGTGTCCTCTACGACGCCCTCGGCCTGGCCACGCTGGACACGGCGGCGAAGAAGCGCGCGGCCCGCTCGCTGCTGGTCTTCTCCGGGCTCTGGGGCGCCGTACGGGTCACGGACCGGATCCCCTCCTACCGCTGCTCGATGGGCGTGAAGCTGCCGGGGCTCGGCGCGCTGGCCGCACACTGGCGGGCACCGATGGCCGAGGTGCTGCCCGAGGTGGCCGGCGACGGCCTGGTGCTGGACCTGCGCTCCTCGGCGTATGCGACGGCCTGGAAGCCGAAGGGCGAGGTCGCCGGGCGTACGGCGACCGTACGGGTGCTGCACGCGCCGACCCGGAAGGTGGTCAGCCACTTCAACAAGGCGACCAAGGGGCGGATCGTCCGCAGTCTGCTGTCGGCCGGTGCCGCGCCGAAGGACCCCGCCGAGCTGATCGAGGTGCTGCGGGAGCTGGGGTACGTCGTGGAGGCGGAGGCGCCGGGCCGGGCGGGCAGGGCGTGGTCGCTGGACGTGCTGGTGGACGAGGTTCACTGACAGACATTGCAGCATGTGCAACGTTCGTTGCGAGTGATGCACCGGGTGGGCACGATGAGGGCATGACCTCACCGCCGCCCTCCTCCTCGGCTGCCTCCGTGCTGGACCTCGCCCCGGTCGTGCCCGTGGTGGTCGTCTCCGCCGCCGCCGACGCCGTACCGCTGGCGCGGGCGCTGGTGGCGGGAGGGCTGCCGGCGATCGAGGTGACGCTGAGGACGCCGGCGGCGCTGGACGCGATCCGCGCGATCGCCGGCGAGGTGCCTCAGGCGGTGGTCGGCGCGGGCACGGTGATCACGCCGGGGCAGGTCGGCACGTGTGTGGCGGCGGGGGCGCGGTTCCTGGTCAGCCCCGGGTGGACGGACGCGCTGCTGGAGGCGATGCGCGGGTCCGGGGTGCCGTACCTGCCCGGGGTGTCGACCACGTCGGAGGTCGTGGCGCTGCTGGAGCGCGGCGTGCGGGAGATGAAGTTCTTCCCGGCGCAGGCGGCGGGCGGTACGGCGTACCTGCGCTCGCTGGCCGGGCCGTTGCCGCAGGCCCGCTTCTGCCCCACGGGAGGGATCGGCCCGAAGACCGCGCCCGAGTACCTCGCCCTGCCGAACGTCGGCTGTGTGGGCGGAAGTTGGATGGTCCCGGCGGACGCGGTGGCCGCCGGCGACTGGGCGCGGATCGAGGAGCTGGCGCGGGGCGCCGCGCGGCTCGCCGGGGTCAGGGACGCAGGTGGGACGTGTCGTTGAAGAGCCGGACGCTCGCGTTGCCGTCCGCGTAGTACGCCACCGCCGACAGGGAGGCCGCCGAGAGTTCCATGCGGAACAGGGACTCGGGCGGGGCGCCGAGGGCCAGGCGGACGAACGTCTTGATCGGGGTCACATGGCTGACCAGCAGGACCGTGCGGCCCGCGTGGGCGGCGACCAGCTTGTCCCGGGTGGCGGCGATCCTCGTGGCGGTCTCGGCGAAGCTCTCGCCGCCGCCGGTGGGGTGGGCCTCCGCGTCGGCGAGCCAGGCGTTCAGGTCGTCGGGGTAGCGCTCGCGGACCTCGCCGAAGGTGAGGCCTTCCCAGGCGCCGAAGTCCGTCTCGCGCAGGCCCTCGTCGATCGTGACGTCCAGGCCGAGGCGGGTGGCGACGATTTCGGCGGTTTCGCGGGTGCGGGTGAGGGGGGAGGCGATGATGCCCTGGATGGTGCCGCGCTTGGCGAGCGCCTCCGCGACCCGGCCGGCCTGTTCGCGGCCGGCGGTGGAGAGGGAGGGGTTGGTGCCGCCGCTGCCGGAGAAGCGCTTCTGGGGGGTGAGGGGGGTTTCGCCGTGGCGGAGGAGGACGAACGTCGCCGGTGCGCCCAGGTCGGGGGCGGCGCTCCAGCCAGGGGCAGCGGACAGGCGCTCCTCGTCGGGGGCGGTGAGGCGCTGCTCGCCGGGAGGTGTCGCTTCCTGCGGGACGGGCACGTCCAGGGCTGCCGTGGACTGCGCGGGCGACCACTGTTCGCCCTTCGCGCCCGCGTCCATCGCCTCGTTCGCCAAGCGGTCCGCGTGCTTGTTCTGCTCGCGGGGGATCCACTCGTAGGTGACCTGATCCGGTGGGAAGACGGAGCGGGCCTGGGTCGCCAGGGGCTTCATGGCGGGGTGTTTGATCTTCCAGCGGCCCGACATCTGCTCGATGACGAGCTTGGAGTCCATGCGGACGTGGACGGCGGCCGTCGGGTCGAGGGCGTGGGCGGCGCGGAGGCCGGCCAGGAGGCCCCGGTACTCGGCCACGTTGTTGGTGGCGGTGCCGATGTACTGCGCGGCCTCCGTCAGGGGCTCACCCGTGGCCGCGTCACGGACGACCGCCCCGTAGCCCGCGGGGCCCGGGTTGCCCCGTGATCCGCCGTCCGCCTCGACGATGAACTCCCGCACGCCCCAAGCCCCTTACGTCTCTTACCGGCCCGACTCTTACAGACCCGACTCGGCCGTACGCACCAGGATGCGACGGCAGTTCTCGCAGCGCACCACGGTGTCCGGCGCCGCCGCGCGGATCTCGTTCAGCTCGGTGATCGCCAGCTCCTGACGGCAGCCCTGGCAGGTGCGGGCGTACAGCTTGGCCGCGCCGATGCCACCCTGCTGCTCGCGCAGCTTGTCGTAGAGCTTCAGCAGGTCACCGGGCACAGCACCCGCGATGACCTCGCGCTCCTTCGTCACCGCCGCCACCTCGCCGTCGATCTCCTCGAACGCGGCGTCCCGGCGGCCACTCGCGTCGTCGATCTTCGACTGCACCGAGGCGACCCGCTCGGTCAGCTCGGTCACCCGCTCCTGAGCGGCCTCGCGGCGCTCCATGACCTCCAGGACGATGTCCTCCAGGTCGCCCTGCCGCTTGGCGAGGGAGGCGATCTCGTGCTGGAGGTTGGACAGGTCCTTCGGCGAGGTGACGGCGCCGGAGTCCAGGCGCTTCTGGTCGCGGGCGGCGCGCTGGCGCACCTGGTCCACGTCCTGCTCGGCCTTGGTCTGCTCGCGGGCGGTGTCGCCCTCCTCGGTCTGCGCGGCGACGAGCAGGTCCCGCAGCTGGATGAGGTCCTTGTTCAGCGCGTCGATCTCGGCGTGCTCGGGCAGGGACCTCCGCCTGTGCGCGAGTTGCTGCAGGCGGACGTCGAGGGCCTGGACGTCGAGGAGTCGGATCTGGTCGGCGGGCGCGGCGTTCAGTTGGGGGCTCCTGTTAGCTACTGGGGGTGGTGGACGCCGCGTGGGCGGTCCAGGGGTCGGTGACCGTCTTGGAGACGTGGACGCGAAGGTCCCAGCCGTGGCGGTCGGAGATCTCGTCGAGCTGGGCTGCGGCCAGCTCGCACCAGGGCCACTCGGTGGCCCAGTGCGCCGCGTCGAGCAGCGCGAGGGGGCTGTGCGCGACCGCCTCGCCGGCCGGGTGGTGGCGCAGGTCGGCGGTGAGGAAGGCGTCGACACCGGCCGCGCGGACCTGGTCGAAGAGGCTGTCGCCGGAGCCGCCGCTGACGGCGATCGTGTGGACGACGGTCTCGGGGTCGCCGGCCACCCGGATGCCCTGCGCGGTGGCGGGCAGCCGCTCGGCGGCCCGGGCCGCCAGTTCGCGGACGGTCACCGGGTGGTCGAGCTCGCACACCCGGCCGAGGCCCCGGCGGCCCGCCGGGTCGGTCGGGTCCGCCACCAGCGGTCGTACGACACGGAGGTCCAGCGCGCCCGCGAGGGCGTCCGAGACCCCGGGATCGGCCGTGTCGGCGTTGGTGTGGGCCACGTGCAGGGCGATGTCGTTCTTGATCAGCGTGTGGACGACACGGCCCTTGAAGTGGCTCGCCGCGACCGTGGTCGTCCCCCGCAGATAGAGCGGGTGGTGGGTGACCAGCAGGTCGGCGCCGAGCTTCACCGCCTCGTCGACGATCTCCTGCACGGGGTCGACGGCGAACAGGACCCGGGTGACCTCCTGGTCGGGGTCGCCCACGACCGTGCCGACCGCGTCCCAGGACTCGGCCCGCTCGGCGGGCCACAGGGTCTCCAGCGCGGCGATGACTTCAGACAGACGGGGCACGAGGGAAAGGCTACCTGGCTGGCCTGCGCGGCCGTACCGCATACGAGTGCTCTGCCCCCGCTCAGCACAAAGGTCCCGTTTTCCTCAGGTGAATCGCTTCTGCGCCACCCGTATGTGTGAAGTCCGGGTCAGCCGGTCCCACGCCCGCGCGTGCGAAAACTAGCTTCGTCGCCGGAGGTGACCGAACCATGACGGCCTGTGCGATCGAACCCCCGTCCACGGACGGGGCCGGCGGGGCGCCGGAGGCGGGGTGCGTCATCACGGCCGACGGGACGTACGGCGCCCGGCTCGCGCCGGCCGGCGACTGCTGGTTCCCGGAGCGCTGGACGCTGGACGGCCCGGAGCCGTACGCGGTACCGCTGCCCGGTAACCAGCCGGAGGAGCCCGGAACCGAGGTGCAGCCCCTGTCCGACGGCCGGGTGCTGATCCACCGGCTGGTCGAGCGCCGGCACGCCTTCTCGCTGCTGTACCCGACCGGCCCCGCCACCGGCGAGCTGCCGATGGGCTCGGTGGAGTGCCCCGAGCCCGGCACCCGGCTCACCCTGCTGCCGCCCGCACCGGGCGGCTCGCGGGCGTACGCCCTCGCCGCCGGGCCGCGATCGAGCGTGGTCTGGCTGGTGGTGGGCGGGGCGTTCGGTCCGGAGCGGCTCGCGGAGGTGCCGGGTCGCTGTTCGGGCGGGGTCTGGCTGGACCGGGCCGGACGGATGCTGGCGCTGGACCGGAAGCCGGCCGGAGGGCCGGTCAAGACGGTCGTGGTGGACCTGGAGCGCGCCGAGGTCTCACCGTTGCTGCAGATCACGCCCGGGAGCGACGACCGGCTGCTGCTCGCCGACCTCGACAGCGGCCTGCTGCTCATCTCCTCCGACGCGCCCTCGCCGGGGCAGGAACGATTGGGCTGGGGCGTGCTCGGCAGCAGGCTGCCGGTGCGCTTCCCGGAGTGTCTGCGAGTGCCGGACTGTGCGGTGACGCCGTTCGCGATCCAGCCCGGGCAGGTGCTGATGCCGGAGAACTGCGCGGTGGCGCTGCGCGTCGACGGGTCCTTCGGCAACAGCTGGGTGGGCCTCTGGCGGCCGGGCGGGCGGCGGATGAGTCATCTCCCGGCACCCGTGGGGTGGCTGACCGGGGCCGGGCTGTGGACACGGGACGGGGTGCTGCGGCTGCCGTACGCCACGCGGGAGGCTCCGTGCGGCGTGGCGGAGCTGACGGCACCCAGGGGGGAGCGGGCTGCGGAAAGCGGCACTGCCGTGGCCTCGGGGGGACCGGGGGACACGGGTCTGGAGGGTCCGGTCCGGGACGGCACGGCTGCCGGGGCGCACGAGGCGTCACGGAAGCCGACGGAACCGGGCCCTCGGGAGCCTGCGCCCCCAGAGTTGGCGGAAGTAAACATTCCGGAGCCGGTTGCGGCGCGTCCCGTGCCGTTGCAGCAAGCACCCCTGGGACGTCTTGTAACGAACTAGTGCCGGTTGGCGTGTGCGCCTGGATTCGGCCCGTGGTGTGCCGGTTACACTCGCCCGGCTGTACGTAAGATCATGTTGACGGGGTGAATACGTCCGATGAGCGACACCAGCACGACGGAGCAGCTGTCTGCCGACTCTCAGGAGATGGCCGGCCACGGCCGGCACCGGGGCGCGGTCGCGGCCCAGGAGAGTGACACGACTCCGCACGGCCGGCACCGCAAGCCGGCCCAGGAGACGGCCGAAATGGCTGCCTGACGGTTACGAGAAGAAAGAGGGGGCACCCGCCGGGTGCCCCCTCTTTCTCGTACGGCGCCTTTCCTCAGCCTCGCTTGAGCCCCAGCACCTCCGCCGCCGCAAAGGTCTCCGCCGCCGGCCGGTCCGCGTAGTGCGGGGTGAGCAACGCATCGAGTTCGTCGTACGTGAACGTCTCCTGTTTGCTGTCGAACTTCGCCTGCACCCGCGGCCGTTCCACGATCGCGACCATGCCGCCGTGTACGACGAGCAGCTGGCCGTTGATCCCGGCGGCGGCCGGTGCCGCCAGATAGCCGACGAGCGGGGCGACATGCTCGGGGGCCAGCGGGTCCAGGCCCTCCTCCGGCCGCTCGAAGCCGGCGAAGACGTCCTCGGTCATCCGGGTCCGGGCGCGCGGGCAGATCGCGTTGGCCGTGACGCCGTACCTGGCGAGGGCGAGGGCGGTGGAGGTGGTCAGGCCGACGATGCCGCCTTTCGCGGCGGCGTAGTTGGGCTGTCCGGCGGAACCGGCGAGGAACGCCTCCGAGGAGGTGTTCACGATCCGCCCGTAGACCTTCGCTCCCCCGGCCGCCTTGGACCGCTCCCGCCAGTGCGCGGCGGCGAAGCGGGTGGTGTTGAAGTGGCCCTTGAGGTGGACGCGGATCACCGAGTCCCACTCGTCCTCGGTCATCGAGAAGACCATGCGGTCGCGCAGGATGCCCGCGTTGTTGACCAGGATGTCCAGCTTGCCGAACTCGCCGATCGCCAACTCGACCAGCTCACCGGCCTGTCGGAAGTCGGCGACGTCCCCGGTGTGGGCGACGGCTCGGCCGCCCTGGTCACGTATCTCGGCGGCGACCTCTTCGGCCGGGCCCGCCGAGGCCTCCCCCGAGCCGTCCCTGCCAGGCCGCCCGTAGTCGTTGACGACGACGGCCGCGCCGAGCCGCCCGAGTTCCAGGGCCTCGGCCCGGCCGAGCCCGCGCCCGGCACCGGTGACGACGGCGGACAGCCCCTGAAGTGGCAGTGCCATGCCCGTCCCCGTCCTCAGATCTCGACGCACGTACGCAGGGCCGTCCCGGTACGCATCTGGTCCAGTGCCTCGTTGATCTCCGCCAGTTGGACCCGGTGGGTGATCAGGCCCGCCAGGTCGATGCGGCCGGCCCGCCACAGGGCGATCGCACGCTCGTAGGAGCGCAGCACGTCGCCGCCGCCGTACATGGAGGGCAGGATGCGCTTCTCGTCGAAGAACAGCTCGAACATGTTGAGCCGCAGGAAGTCGTCCATGGCACCGGCGCCGACCACGACGAGGGTGCCGCCTCGCCGGGTGTTCTCGTAGGCGGTGCGGGCGGTGGCCGACCTGCCGACGACCTCGAAGACGTAGTCGAAGCCCTCCCCGCCGGTGACCTGCTGCTTGGCGTCGGCCAGCTCCTCGGGTGAAACGGCCTTCGTGGCGCCGAACCTGAGGGCGGACTCGCGCCGGGAGGCCACCGGATCGACGGCGACGATCTCGGCGGCACCCTTCAGCCGCGCGCCCTGTACGGCGGCGATACCGACGCCCCCGCACCCGATGACGGCGACCGACGAACCGGCCTCCAGATCGGCGGTGTTGAGGGCGGCGCCGAGACCGGTGGTGACCCCGCAGCCGATCAGCGCGGCGATGTCGAAGGGCACGTCCTGCGGGATGGGCACCGCGCAGCCGGCGTCGACCACGACCTCCTCGGCGAAGGTGCCGGTGCCGGCGAAGCCGAAGACATCACCGCCGGGGCGCTTGAAGTTCGGGGTGCCGGCGTTCATGAACCCGGCCAGGCACAGCTCGGTCTGGCCGCGCTTGCAGGCCGGACAGGCACCGCAGGCGGGCAGCCAGCAGATGACGACCCGGTCCCCGGGCTTCACGTTCCGCACCGCGTCCCCGACTTCGAGGACCTCGCCCGCACCCTCGTGGCCCGGCACGAACGGCGCGGGCTGCGGCAGCACCCCGTTCATCGCGGACAGGTCCGAGTGGCACAGCCCGGCGGCCCGCAGCCGCACCCTGACCCTGCCGGGCCCGAAGCCCACCGCCTCGACGTCGTCGAGGACCTCCAGCTTTTCCTGGCCGATCTCGTGCAGTACGGCTGCGCGCATGGTGCGGCTCTCCCCTCGACAGTGGGTTGGCTCAGGAGTGTTGGACGATGGTGTCCGCGAGAACCGGCGCGTCGCCCCGCTCGACCGCACCGACCGCAACCCGCACCCGGCCCTCCTCCCGCCACATGCGGATGCGCAGGGTCTCGCCCGGGAACACCACCCCGGCGAACCGCGTGCTGTAGGCGCGGACCCGGGTGACATCACCGCCGAGCAGCGTGTCCACGACGGCCTTGAGGGTGATGCCGTAGGTGCACAGCCCGTGCAGGATCGGCCTGTCGAACCCGGCGAGCTTGGCGAACTCGGGGTCGGCGTGCAGCGGGTTCCAGTCGCCGGAGAGCCGGTAGAGGAGGGCCTGGTCCTCGCGGATCGGGCGCTCGACGGTCCGGTCGGGTTCGCCGACGGGCGGTTCCAGTCGGGTGGAGGGGCCCCGGTCGCCGCCCCACCCGCCTTCGCCCCGTACGAAGATCTGGGCGTCGTTGGTCCACAGCGGGCCGTCGGCGTCGGCGACCTCGGTGCGCAGGACCAGGATGGCGGCCTTGCCCTTGTCGTAGACGGCGGCGAGCCGGTTGGTCGCGGTCGCGGTCCCCTCGGCCGGGATGGGGCGGTGGACCTCCAGTGTCTGCCCGCCGTGCAGCACCTTGGCTAGCTCGACCTCCACGCCGGGCATGGACAGCCCGCTGATCACGCCGGGTGCGCCGGAGCCCGCGACGGTGGCGAAGCTCGGCAGGACGTGCAGCCGGGACTCCAGGGTGTAGCGCAGCTCGTCGGGGTCGGTGGCGGGGATACCGGCGCCGACACCGAGGTGGTAGAGCTGGACGTCCTTGGTGGTCCAGGAGATCTCACCGGTCCGGGGTTCGGCCGCGAGGGCTTTCGCTGCGTCGATGGGCATACGGCTCCTGACACTGGCGGTTCAAGACCCCGGCGCGGACGTCCGCACCGTCGGCCGCACCGAGGTCGCTACGGGCCGATCTAGAACGCGTTCCAGTCCGGCGCCCTCTGTATAGCCCAGCGCTCCGGAGTTGTGAAGGCTCCTGACGCTGTGTCAGCTCCGCCGGGGCGGTGACATTTGTACTGCCCGAGTCCGTACATGCGCATCTGCCGGGGCGGGACCGCGTTTTCTAGCGTCGTAGGCATGACACAGACGGAGAACACCGCCGTGTCCTTCACGGGGGCGGTCAAGACATACGGCGCCGTGCGCGCCGTGGACGGTGTCGACCTGGAGATCGGCCGTGGGGAGACCGTGGCCCTGCTGGGCCGCAACGGCGCCGGCAAGTCCACCACGATCGGGCTGCTGCTCGGGCTGTACGAGCCCGACGCGGGCGCCGTGGAACTCTTCGGCGCGGCGCCCGAGCGGTCGGTGCGCGCGGGGCGGGTGGGCGCGATGCTGCAGGACGCGCGCCCGGTGCCCCGGGTCACCGTGGGCGAGCTGGTCACCTTCGTGGCCTCCCGCTATCCGGCGCCGATGCCGGTCGCGCGGGCGCTGGAGCTGGCCGGGATCACCGACCTGGCCGGCCGCCGGGTGGACCGGCTGTCCGGCGGGCAGGTCGTGGGGGTCCCCCCGCTCGAGCGAAGCCGAGAGCGGGGGAGGGTCCGGTTCGCCGTCGCGCTGGCCGGAGACCCTGCCCTGCTGGTACTGGACGAGCCGACGGCGGCGCTGGACGTGGAGGCCCGGCGCGCCTTCTGGGAGTCGATGCGTACGTACGCCCGGCAGGGCCACACCGTGCTCTTCTCCACGCACTACCTGGAGGAGGCGGACGCCCACGCCGACCGGATCGTGGTCATCGACCGGGGCCGGATCGTCGCCGACGGCACGGGAGAAGAGCTGCGGCGCGCGGCGGGCGGAAACCTGGTGTGCGTGGACCTGGCGAGTCGGGATCCGGAGTCCCTCGGCATGCTGCCCGGGGTCCGCTCGGTGGAGGTACAGGGCGACCGGGCCCGCCTGCGCACCGACGACTCGGACACGACGGTGATGGCTCTGGCCGAGCTGGGGGCAATCAGGAACCTGGAGGTGTCTCCGGCTTCACTGGACGACGCTTTCCTGGCAATCACCCAAAGGACAACCGTCTGATGCTCGCCTACATCCGCCTGGAAACTCTCCGCACCCTACGGGACACCGGCTTCGTCATCGGCGGCATAGCCATGCCCGTCATGATGTACCTCCTGTTCACCAACCTCGGCGAGACCGACGGGAGTTGGAAAACCACAGCCATGGTCGGCATGGCGGCCTACGGCGCCGTCGGCTCGGCGCTGAACACCGGAGGTGCCGTCGCCGAGGACCGTGCGACCGGCTGGCTGCGCCAACTGCGCGTGACCCCCATGACCCCACGCGAGGTGGTAACCGGCCGGGCCCTGACCGGCGTGGTGACCGTACTGCCCTCGATCGTCGCGGTACTGGCGGCGGGCGGACTGGTCAACGGCGTACGGCTGGCGGCCGGCCACTGGGCGGCGATCGCGCTGCTGCTGTGGCTCGGCTCGATCCCGTTCACCCTGCTCGGCCTCGGCAACGGCTACCGGCTGACCGGGCCCTCCACCGGGGTGGTCAACATGGTGTGCAATCTGGGGCTCGCGGTGCTCGGCGGCCTGTGGTTCCCGATCAGCCTCTTTCCCGGCTGGCTGCGGGCCCTGGCGGCGTACACCCCCACCCATCGGTTCGCCCAGCTGGGCACCTCCGTCACGGAGGGCACCCGCCGGGTCCCGGTGCCATCATCGTGCTGACGGCCTGGCTCATTCTGTTCGGTTCGTACGCTGTGCTGTCGTACCGCCGTCGCGCGGGGACCATCTGACCGGGGGAAACACAGACATGACGTTGATGCAGGGAATTCAGTGCCATATACAGGCCCTGCAGACCGAGCGGCGCCGGTGGCGGGCCGACCTGGACCGCTTCAGGGCCGCGCAACGGGCCGCCCGGCAGCAGGGCAAGAACCCGGACGTCGACCATCCGGGCCCGCCGCCCACCGGTTTCTCGCTGCTGCCGTGGCTGCTGATGGGAATGGGGTCCTTCTCCAACCTGCTGCAGGGCAAGACCCCGAACCCGTGGATCGGCGGCCTGGGCCTGCTCACCTTCAACTCCCTCTACGTCTACGTCACCTTCCGCTCCTTCGACCGGGCCAAGCGCGAGGCCGTCTCCACTCGGGTGGCCCTGGTGCTGATGGGCCTGCTGACCACAGGCCTGGCCGTCGGGTACGGCGGCAACTGGCTGATGTTCTTCCCGCTGCTGGGCCTCGCGACCGGCGCCACCCTGCGCGGCCCCTGGCTGGGCCGTACCGGCGTGCTGCTCGCGCTGTACGCGGCGGCCGTCTCCGGCATCCGCGGCGACTGGAGTGACGCGACGAACATCGGCTACGCCACCTTCCTCTCCAGCATGGTGACCGCCGCGATCCTCGGTCTGTCCGAGGCCGTACGGGAACTGCGCGCCGCCCGCGAGGAACTGGCGCGGCGCGCGGTGGAGAAGGAACGGCTGCGCTTCTCGCGGGATCTGCACGACCTGCTCGGGCACACGCTGTCGGTGATCGTGGTGAAGTCGGAGGCGGCCCGGCGGCTGGCCCCGCGCGACATGGACGCGGCGCTGGGCCAGATCACCGACATCGAGTCGGTGGGCCGGCAGGCACTCACCGAGATCCGCGAGGCGGTGACCGGCTACCGGGAGGGCAGCCTGGCCACCGAGCTGACCCGGGCCCGCTCGGCGCTGTCGGCGGCGAGCGTGGAGCCGGTGGTACGGCAGTCCGGTACACCACTCGAACCGCAGGCCGAGGCGCTGCTCGGCTGGGTGGTGCGCGAGGCGGTCACCAACGTGGTCCGGCACAGCGATGCCAGCCGCTGTGAGATCACCGTCGAGAGCGGCACCGAGCAGGCGCGGCTCACCGTCACCGACAACGGCAGTGGTACGCCGGTCAGCCGGCCCCAGCAGGGTATCGGCGGCACCGGGCTGAAGGGGCTGACCGAGCGCCTCGCGGCGGCGGGCGGCTCACTGACGGCCGGCCCGTCGCCGCGCGGCGGTTTCACGGTGAGCGCCGAACTCCCGGTGGGTTCGGCGGAGTTCGCGGACGCGGTGGCTACGGCGCCCAGGGCGAGCTGACCGCCCAGCTGACGTCGTCGGTCCAGGACGTGGTGCTGTCGAAGTCGTTGGACCCGCCGTCGCTCGCTATGTACAGGTTGTAGTTGTAGTGGCGCAGGTATCTCGTCGGGTAGTTGTAGGAGGCGAACGAGGTGCCGGTGCCGCTCTTGCCGGTCTGTGGGCAGAAGGTGGCGTCGGCCCGGAACTGGGCGGTGCCGTCCATGGGCTGCCGGTAGAGCTTGTAGTTGTAGTGGCGCAGGTAGTCGCCGGGGTAGTTGCGTGACTCGAAGGAGACGCAGGAACTGCTCGCGAGTCCCCTGCGAACGATCCAGGTGGCGTCGCTCTTGTCCAGGCCGGAACTGCTGGAGGTGATGGAGGAGATGACGCCGGCGTTGTTCTGGTGGCGGACGTAGTCGCTGGTGCAGCAGGAGGTGGTGGCGCGCAGCGAGATCTCCGAGCCGGGGCTGAGCGTGCCGGTGCTGCCGGTCGCGCCGCCGTAGCCGACGGAGACGATGTTGGCCTGGACGGCGTCGTCGGCGGCGTCCGTCGGGATGCCGGAGGTCATGACGCCCTCGAAGAAGGAGCCGATGGAGCCGTTGCTGTTGTCGCCGCCGGTGCCGAGGACGATCGCGCCCTCCTGATGCATGGGCGAGTAGCCACTGGTGGTCGGCTCACCTCCGGAATAGGTGGTGGTCAGCCCACCGGATTGCGCATTCCCCCATTTGAGCGCGAAATGGTTCTGCCCGTTGTTCTTGAGCAGCGCGGTCACGAACGGCAGGGCTCCGGTGCCGGTGTTGGAGGTGTTCTTGCTGTATCCGGCGTCGGATTGGAACAGCCCGTTCTCCAGGTCGGCCTGCACCCAGGGGCCCTGGCCGTAGCAGGGCGAGAACCAGCACTCGGTGCCGAAGTTGATGGCGTCCATGTGCCCGTTGCCGGTGTCCTTGTTGTTGGTCTCGGCGTTGCCGTAGTCGAAGCAGCAGCGGTTGTTGACGTGGGTGCCGGAGGTCACCATGTACATCCCCTCGGCGGCGCCGTTGGTGGCGACGCCGGAGGTGGAGTTGTCCCGGTAGCCCATGCCGGCGGAGATCTCCAGGCCGTAGACCTGGTGGCCGCCGACGGTCACCGGCAGCGCGTCGGCGGGCGCCCCGACATCGGCCGCCCCGGCGCCGCCCGCGCCCTCGATCGTGAGGTCGTTGTGGCGCGAGGACTGGTCGTAGATCTTGGTGATGATGCAGGTCGTGCCGGAACAGAAGGAGTCCTGGGCGGCCGCGTTGGCGTACCCGCCGGCGGCCAGCAGCCCGATGTCCTTCGTGGCGCCGTCCGAGGCCCGCCGCACCTGGTAGAGCGAGCCGTTGTACGAGGAGTACAGCGCCCGGGCCAGGCTGTGCGCGGCGACGCAGGGGGTGCCCGCGGCGGCGTAGACGTCACAGGGCAGCGAACTCGCGGCGGCGGCCTCGGGCGCGCCGACGCCGAGCAGCAGCGCGGCGAGGGTGGCGCAGACGGCGAGGACGGACAGGGCGGCGCTTCTCAGGCGGCGGGGCCGTATGTGGGGGGATCTCAGGAGCACGGTGGCACCTCGGTTTCGTCGTAGGGCGGTGCGGGACGGAGATGCGAGATGTTCGATATCTCGAACGATGTTCGACCGAAATACCGAACCCCTCTGATTGCGGAATTACCGGGGATTCCTGGAAATGCAGAGGCGATTGTTTGGGCACCAACCGGGACCGTCAACCCCTGCGGCGCCGGAAAAGAGGGAGTCTTTAATCGGGAGCTGCCGGAGCCGCCGTGTGCAACGGGCGGAAGAAATCCGTCTCTTCGGGCGATCCCGGCGTGCACGGCGGTGGGCCCGGTTTCCGGCCGTAACCTGGCCCCATGAACGAGATGCCCCGGGACCATCGGCCCGCCAAGTGCATTCGGGTGCTGCTCGCCGAGGACCAGGGCATGATGCGGGGTGCGCTCGCGCTGCTGCTCGGCATGGAGGAGGACATCGAGGTGGTGTCCCAGCTGGCGTCGGGCGACGCGATCGTGGACGCCGTGCTCACCCACCGGCCGGACGTGGCCCTGCTGGACATCGAACTGCCGGGCACCAGCGGGCTGGACGCGGCGGCCGAGCTGCGCGAACAGGCGCCCGACTGCCGGGTGCTGATCCTCACCACCTTCGGCCGGCCCGGCTATCTGCGCCGGGCCATGGAGGCCGGGGCGGCCGGGTTCCTCGTCAAGGACGGGCCCGTGGAGGAGCTGGCCGCGGCGATCCGGCGCGTGCTCACCGGGGAGACCGTCGTCGATCCGGCGCTGGCCGCCGCCGCGCTCAGCGCCGGACCCAGCCCGCTGACCGCCCGTGAGTGCGATGTGCTGAAGGCGTCGGTGGACGGGGCGACGGTCGCCGACATCGCCGGCAGGCTGCACCTGTCCGAGTCCACCGTCCGCAACTACCTGTCCTCGGCCATCGGCAAGACAGGCACCCGCAACCGGGCGGAGGCGGTACGGGAGGCCCGGCAGCAGGGGTGGCTTTGAGCGGGCCTTGAGTCCACGGAGAGTCCACGAGGCGCCCTGACCGTCGCCCCGACGACGAGCGAGCAGTGGTGTGCCGGAGGAGAATGGCAGCAGCGGCAGCTGACGGGCCAGGCCACTCCTCGTGCCGTACCGCCCCTTCGTCCCCTCCCCAGCTTCGCCCCGGCTCATGTCGTCCGCCGTGCGATTCCTTCCGCGCTCGTTGATCGCGGTGCTTGCGAGCCTCGCGATCGCGTGGGCTCCGACGGCGTTCTCGGCGCCGGCCGCGACCCAGGAAGACGTCTCGATCACCCTCAGCCCTGCCCAGGGGCCGTCGGGAACCGGTGTTCACGTCGGTTTCGAGAGCTGCGTCGTGATCACCCCCGACTCGAGCGGTCCCGACAGCTCCCCTCCCGATACGAGCACGCCCGCTGCCGTCCCCCACAGCGTGGCGGCGGCCTGCGACATCGGCAGCACCTTGGTCATCGGCACCGGAACGTTCACGGTGACGACCAGCGACAGTGGGGGTGTGACAACGCCCGCGCACCATCCGTCGATCACACTGGACCCCTCCCAGGGCCGGCCCGGCACCTCCCTGCATGTCCACGGCGCCGGTTTCGAGGACTGCGTCGTGAGCGGGAAGCCGGACACGGTTGAACTCTCCACGAACGGCCAGGTCCACGCCAGGATCCCCGTCGCCCCCGGCACGGGCACGTTCGACACGGGCCTCAACGTCTCCGCCGACGCCGCTCCGGGCGGCTACCCCATGGCGGCAACCTGCGCCCACCACAGAAACGTGCACGCCGAGGCGACGTTCACGGTGCTGCCCGCCGACGAGGGACGCCCTGTGCTGGTGCTGAATCCCACGGCGGGCGAGCCGGGGACGGCGGTCACGGCAACAGGTTCCGGATTCAACTGCTCGAAGGTGGACGTGGTCTGGGACGACAACGACACCGCACTCGCCGTCACCACGGTCGCGGGCGACGGCACCTTCGCAACCGACTTCCAGGTCCCGGCGGGCGCTCCCCGAGCGACACACACCGTACGGGCCGCGTGCACACCGGGCTCCGGCACGAGCGCCGAGACCGGGTTCACGGTGACGAGTGTGGGACCGAACACCAGCGGAACCAACGGCACAGGAACGCCGACACCCGCGCCGACGACCGCCCCCACGCCCCATTCGACGCCCGTCGCATGGGTCGTCGCACCATCCGCGTTCGCCGCCGCGCTGCTCGCCCTGGCCGCCGCGTCCGTCCTGCTCAACCATCGGCACCCCGGTCCACGCTGGGTCCGGAAACACATCAGCACGCAACCGCGCCCCGGGGTCGGGACGGCCGACCTCCGCAAGCAGGCCGACACCGGCCCGGCGACCCGCACCGTACGGCTCGAACCCCACGCGGATCCAGGCGACCAGAGCCTGAACGAGGTGACGTGATGGCCGCGACTCCCGTGGCAGAACCCTTCACGGTCAGGGCCTTCCTGCTCGGCCGGGAGGGGCCTGACGCGGGCGACGCCCTGGTCGACCCGCTGCACGGCGGCGGAACGGCCCGAGCGCTCCTGGACGGAGTCCGCCCCCTGACGGCGGCGGCCGACCAGGCCGTCGAGCGCGAACTGGCCACCGCCATCGACTCCTTCCTCGGCCAGGACCTCTTCGACGTGGCCGCGGGTGGCTGGCGAAAGCACGCCGCCCTCACCGCCGCCGCGCGGCGCACCCGCGAGACCCCGGGCAGCGAGGAGGTCGTCGCGCTCGCGAACCATCAGGTCACATCCACCCATCGCCCCTACGTCGACGTGTTCCTGGACGGCGTCAAGATCGGCACGCTGGACGTGGAGCTCCTGCTGGTCTTCCGGATCAGCGGGCTGATCGCGGTCGTCCGCGACGCCCACCTGGTCGCCGTACGCAGCGGCGAGTGCGTGCTGGAGGGGCGTCTGAGCGTTCAGCAGATCACGCTGGCGGAACGCCAGGGCAAGCTGGACCTGCCCGGCGTCTGGCACCTGCACGCGCCGATCCCGCTGCTGCGGAGCCGGCCGGCAACCCCGCCCCCGCCTCACCCGCCACCGCTGTCGCCCCACCCGGCACCGCCACCGCCTCAGCCGACACCACCACCGCCACCGCACCCGGGGGCACCCACCCGGCGCCGGCCCCGCTGGAACGCCTAGCGCGGTCCGTGGGCCAGGGGGCCGCTTCGACACCGGCCGCCGGTGGGAGGGCCTGCAGCAGGATGGCCGTGAGTTACCGGACCACCTTCCGCGGCAGCCACACCACCATCAGCACCGCCCCGCCCAGCAGCACCGCCGTACCGGCGCGGAAGGCCAGTGCGTAGCCGTCGGTCAGCGCCTCGGGGCCGTGGCCGCCGGCCGTGCCGGCCGCGGCGACGGTCGACATCACGGCGAGCCCGAGCGAACCGCCCATCGTGCGCGAGGTGTTGACCAGCCCCGACACCACACCGGCCTCGCCCGGTGCCGCCCCCGAGGTGGCCAGCGAGGCGAGCGGGGTCGCCGCCAGGCCCGCCCCGAGCATCATCAGGATCCCCGGGATCATGATCGAGGTGACGTACGCCCCGTGCGCGCTCATCGTCGACTGCCAGCCGAAGCCGGTCGCGGCCACCAGCGTGCCCAGCGTCGCCACGGTCCGCGCGCCGGCCACCCGCATCAGCCGCGGCGCCAGCTTGGAGCCGATGACCACGGAGAGCGAGCTGGGCACCAGGGCGAGGCCGGCTTCCAGCGGCGTGTAGCGGAGGACGTTCTGGGCGTAGAGCGTCATGAAGTACCACATGCAGAACATGGCCGAGCCGGAGAGGAACATCGCCGCGTTCGCCGAGGCGACCGAGCGCAGCCGCAGCAGGCCGAGCGGCATCAGCGGGGCCGCCGTACGCGCCTCGACCAGCAGGAACAGGCCGATCAGCAGCAGCCCGGCCAGCAGCGGCAGCAGCGTGGCCGGGGCCGTCCAGCCCTCGGCCTCCGTCTGCGAGATGCCGTAGGCCAGGGTGGCGAGGCCGGCCGTGACCAGCAGCGCGCCCGGCAGGTCCAGGCGCCGTCCGTCGCCGGCCCGGCTCTCGCTGAGCCAGGCCACCGACCCGGCCAGCACCAGCGCGCCCACCGGCACGTTGATCAACAGGACCCAGCGCCAGGACAGCACGTCCACGAGCACCCCGCCGACCAGTCCGCCCGCGGCCCCGCCACCGGCACCGACCGCGGTCCAGGTGGCGATCGCGCGCGCCCGCGCCGCCCCCTCCGGCACCGCGGACGTCAGCAGGGTCAGCGTCGAGGGGGCCAGCACCGCCGCGCCGAGCCCCTGCACGGCCCGTGCCAGCAGCAGCTGCCAGCCCTCCTGGGCGAGGCCGCCGCCCAGCGAGGCCAGCGTGAACAGGCCGAGGCCGACCACGAACATCCGCTTGCGCCCGTACAGGTCGCCGGCCCGGCCGCCGAGCAGCATGAACCCGGCGAAGGCGATGGCGTAGGCGTTCACCACCCACTGCAGTCCGGACGCGGTCAGGCCGAGGCCGGTCCGCATGGACGGCAGGGCGGTGTTGACCACCGACACGTCGAGGACGACCAGGAACTGGCCGGCGCAGGCCAGCGACACCACCAGCCAGGTGGGCGGGGTCGTACGGCGGGATATGAGGGGAGTGGTGCCGGCGGCGTCGAGCATGGATGTCATGTTCTCAACCCGGTTACGGTCCTTGCATCAGCATTTCGGACCACCGGTTCTAGGCCCTACGGCCTAGACCCCGCGCAGCACCGTCACGACCGCCGCCCCGCCCAGCCCGATGTTGTGCGCGAGCCCCACCCGTGACCCCTTCACCTGCCGCTCCCCCGCCGTGCCGCGCAGCTGCCAGACCAGCTCGGCCGTCTGGGCAAGGCCCGTCGCGCCCAGGGGATGCCCCTTGGAGATGAGCCCGCCGGAGGGGTTCACCACCCAACGTCCGCCGTACGTCGTCGCACCCGACTCGACGAGCTTCCCGGACTCCCCGGGCGCGCACATGCCGAGCGCCTCGTACGTCAGCAGTTCGTTGACGGAGAAGCAGTCGTGCAGCTCGATGACGTCCACGTCCTCGATGCCGAGCCCAGCCCGCTCGTACGCCTGCCGTGCCGCCCGGCGGGACATGGGCTGCCCGACGACGTCGATGCAGGAGCCGGAAGCGAAGGACTCCTTGGTGTCGGTGGCCATGGCCTGCCCGGCGATCTCCACGAGGCCGGTGAGCCCGCGCCGCGAAGCGAATCGTTCCGACACCACGACCACGGCCGCCGCGCCGTCCGAGGTCGGCGAGCACTGGAGCTTGGTCAGCGGCCGGTGGACCATGCGGGAGGCGAGGATGCCCGCCACGTCGTACACGTCCCGGAACTGGGCGTTGGGGTTGTGGGCGGAGTGCCGGTGGTTCTTGGCGGCGACCGCGGCGAGCTGGGCCTCGGTCGTGCCGTACCGCTCCATGTGCTCGCGGGCCGCGGCGCCGAAGATCTGCGCGGTGGGCGGGGTCGTCTCGAAGCCGTGCCGGGCGGCCATGACGCCGTAGTGCCGGGCGACGGGGGACACGGCGAAGTCGCCGTCGGCTCCCCCGCCGAGCGCGCCCTTCTTCATCTTCTCGAAGCCCAGCGCCAGTACGCAGTCGGCCGCGCCGCCCGCCACGAGCTGCCGGGCGAGCATCAGCGCGGTCGAGCCGGTCGCGCAGTTGTTGTTGACGTTGTAGACGGGGATGCCCGTCAGGCCGAGTTCGTAGGCGGCGCGCTGGCCGGCGGTCGAGGGCTGGAAACAGTAGCCGACAGGAACCTGTTCCACATCGTCGTATGCGACACCCGCGTCCGCCAGCGCCGCGCTCCCCGCTTCCCGCACCATGTCCCAGTACTGCCATGAACGGGTCTCGGGCTTCTCGAACCGCGTCATCCCGACCCCGGCGACATAGGCCTTCATGGCGCGCAGACTAGAACGCGTTCCATCAACTCACCAGCCCCTGACGGTAGATCAGAAACCCATGAGTCGGTCAAGGATTCATTAGAGGCCCGAAGCAACGGAATAGTTGCCTGTGCATACGAGGTTTACCCAGCACTTATCACTACGGGGAGGCCTCGACTCCATGACCCACACGACGACCGACCAGCCGGCCCAGAGGGCGAGCGGCGCCGTGGTCCCGGTGCTCGCCTTCGCCGGCATCGTGGTCGCGGTGATGCAGACCCTGCTCGTGCCGGTCATCAAGGACCTGCCGCAGCTGCTGCACACCGCCCCCTCCAACGCCACCTGGGTCCTCACCTCGACCCTCCTGTCCGGCGCCGTCGCCACCCCGATCATGGGCCGTCTCGGCGACCTCTACGGCAAGCGCCGGATGCTGATACTCAGCCTCGGCGTGATGGTGGTCGGCGCCCTGGTCAGCGCGCTCACCAGCCAGCTGCTCACCATGATCGTCGGCCGTACCCTCCAGGGCTTCGCCATGGGCGCGATCCCGCTCGGCATCGGCCTGATGCGCGACATGCTCCCGCGCGAGAAGCTCGGCTCGGCCATGGCCCTGATGAGCTCCTCGATCGGCGTCGGCGGCGGCCTCGCACTGCCCGCCGCGGCCCTGGTCGCCCAGCACACCAACTGGCACGCCCTGTTCTACGGCGCCGCCGGCCTCGGCGCGCTGTCCATCGTCCTGACCCTCCTGGTCGTGCCCGAGTCCCCGATGCGGGCGGAGGGCTCCTTCGACCTGCCCGGCGCGATCGGCCTGTCCGGCGGTCTGGTGCTGCTCCTGTTGCCGATCACCAAGGGCAGCGACTGGGGCTGGTCCTCGGGTACGACGCTCGGTCTGTTCGCCGCGTCGGTCGTGGTCCTCGTCCTGTGGGGCCTGTTCGAACTGCGGGTCCAGGCGCCCCTGGTCGACCTGCGCACCACCGCCCGCCCGGCCGTCCTCTTCACCAACCTCGCGTCGATCATGGTCGGCGTCTCGTTCTACGTCGTCTCGCTGGTCCTGCCCCAGCTGCTCCAGCTGCCGAAGGCCACCGGCTACGGCCTCGGCCAGTCCATGGTCGTCGCGGGCCTGTGCGTGGCCCCGCTGGGCCTGACGATGATGTTCACCGCGCCGGTCTACGCCCGGCTGTCCGCCAAGTACGGCCCGAAGGCCACGCTCATCATCGGCCTGCTGATCATCGCGATCGGCTACGGCGGCGGCCTCGGCCTGATGGACGCGGCCTGGCAGACGATCGTCACCTCCGTGGTCCTCGGCGCCGGCATCGGCCTCGCCTACTCCTCCCTGCCCGCGCTGATCGTCGGCGCGGTCCCGGCCTCCGAGACGGGTGCGGCCAACGGCCTGAACACGCTGATGCGGTCCATCGGCACGTCGGTGTCGAGCGCCGTCATCGGCATGGTGCTGGCCAACACGGCGAACAACGTGGGCGGTGTCGCGATCCCGACCATGCACGGGTTCCGGGTGTCGTTCCTGATCGCCACGGGCGCGGTGGCGGTGGGGCTGCTGCTGGCGCTGTTCCTGCCGAAGGCCTCCCGGCCGGGTCAGCAGCACACCCAGCTGCGGGCCAGCAGTGAGGAGGACGCTTCGCTGGAGCGGGCCGAAGAGGCCCTGCGTGGATTCCGGGGGCGGGTCCTCGGTGCCGATGGTGCTCCGGTTGCCCGGGCCAAGGTGACGCTGATCGACCGTCGGGGGCGGCAGGCGGGGGCGACCGTCTCCGACGAGGGCGGCGGTTATGTGCTCGCCGTGCCGGCGCAGGGGGCGTACGTGCTTGCCGCGAAGGCCTCCGGCCATGGGCCGCTTGCCTCTGCTGCGACGCATTCCGGTGAGGAGCGGGCTGTCGAGCTGGATCTTTCGTTGCCTGGGGAGATTGTGAGCGCCTAAGAGCTCGGGGGTACTGCCGTCTGGCGGCCGACTCGCCGTCGTGGCCATTCGCGCAGTTCCCCGCGCCCCTATGAAACGCACCCCCTGTCGATAAGTGGCCGGGGGTGCGGCAGCATGGGCCCCTGAACAGTCGTACGACCGAGAGGCCCCCTATGACCGCCGCCCCCAAGCCCGAGATCCTCGCCGCGTTCGAGGCGGCCAAGGGGTTTATGCCCGTGGATGAGGGGCTGGCGTTGTATGCGGCTGCCGTGGAGGCGGGGCGGCTGGGGCTGCCGTTGCTGGAGGTCGGGACGTACTGCGGGCGGTCCACCGTGCTGCTGGCCGACGCGGCCCGTGCGGCCGGGGTGACGGCGTTGACCGTCGATCATCACCGGGGCAGTGAGGAGCAGCAGCCCGGCTGGGACTACCACGACCCGGAGACCGTCGACCCGGAGATCGGGCTGATGGACACGCTGCCGACGTTCCGGCGCACCCTCCACAAGGCCGGTCTGGAGGAGCACGTGGTCGCGTTCGTCGGGCGCTCCCCGCAGATCGCCGCGTTCTGGAAGTCCCCGCTCGGTCTCGTCTTCGTCGACGGCGGCCACACCGACGAGCACGCCACCGCCGACTACGAGGGCTGGGCGCCCCATGTGGCCGAGGGGGGCCTGCTCGTCATCCACGACGTCTTCCCGGAGCCCGAGGACGAGTTCACCGGGCAGGCGCCGTACCGGGTGTACCTGCGGGCACTCGGGTCCGGGGCGTTCACGGAGGTCTCGGTGAGCGGCTCCCTGCGTGTCCTGCGGCGAACGGGCGCGGGGATCTGAGGCCCCGGTTAGAGTCGCAGACGTGTCCTACGTAGGCCCCGAGTTCGATTCCCCGCAGCCCCGCCGGCCCCGGCGCGGCCCGCTGACCGTGGCGCTGGCCGCGCTGGTGCCCGGCGCGCTGCTCGGCTGGGTGGTGTACGAGGCGGTGGGCGGCGGGGGCGGCGGCGCGGACCGTACGGCCGCGGCGCCCCCGGCGTCGAGCAGCTCCGCCGCGCCCACCGACGACGCCAAACGGCCGTCCACGGCACCCGCGGCGCCCGCGTCCGGGTCGCTGAAGGGGAAGGTCGTCGTCATCGACCCCGGGCACAACCCGGGCAACTCCCAGCACGCGGCCGAGATCAACCGCCAGGTGGACATCGGCACGAACCGGAAGGAGTGCGACACCACGGGGACGTCCACGAACGCCGGTTACACGGAGGCTCGGTTCACCCTCGACGTCGCCCACCGGCTGCGCACGCTGCTGGAGAAGCAGGGTGCCACGGTCAAGCTGACCCGTGACGGCGACAGTCCGGCCTGGGGGCCGTGTGTGGACGAGCGGGCCCGGATCGGGAACGCGGCGCACGCGGATGCGGCGATCTCCATCCACGCCGACGGCTCCGCCGAGGGCAACCGCGGCTTCCACGTCATCCTGCCGGGGTCCGTGCACGCCGGTGCCGCCGACACCCGCGGGATCGTCGGCCCCTCCCGCGACCTCGGTACGCGCGTCGCCGGAACCTTCCTGCGCGAGACCGGCGAGCCGCCGTCCAACTACCTCGGCAAAGGTACCGGTCTCGTCACACGTACGGACCTGGGCGGTCTCAATCTGTCAACGGTTCCCAAGGTGTTCATCGAGTGCGGCAACATGCGCGATAGCAAGGACGCGGCACTGCTGACCAGCGGCGCCTGGCGGCAACGCGCGGCGCAAGGGATCTCTGAGGGAATCGTGAGTTTCCTGCGCGAGTCGTGACCGGCGGGCGAGACCGGCCGGACAGCCGGATCTTGCGGACGGTAGTGTCTACCGACGACGAGACGACTTACGAAGGACTTGAAGTGAATATCCGCTCCCTCACTAGAGGCGACGGCGTGGTGATCGGAGCAGCGGTGGTGCTGTTCATCGCGTCGTTCCTCACTTTCGAGAGCATCTCCATCTCCGGCTTCGGCACCAGCCAGAGCCGGAACGCGTGGGACGACCTGGGCATGGGCCTGGGCATCTACATGGGCGCGGTCATCGGTGCCGTCCTCATCGTCGTCAACCGTTGTCTGCCGCAGCCGCGCAAGGTGCTCGGGCTCGACCTCGGCCAGGTCGGCGCCGCGTTCCCGGTCCTGGCCGCCTGGGCGCTGCTGTGGACGCTGATCGACGTGCCCGACGGCGTGGACGCCGGTGCCGGTCTCATCCTCGGCTTCATCGCCTCCATCGTCCTCGCGGGCGCCGCCATCGCCTCGCCCCAGGTCCCCGCCCTCCAGGTCGCGTTGCTCCCGGCCCCCAAGCCGGTCGCCCCGCAGCCCTACGGCGCCCAGCCGCCCGGTGGTTACGGCTACCCGGGTGCCCAGCCGCAGCAGCCGTACGGCGCCCAGCCGCAGCCGGGCCAGCCGTTCGGGCAGCCGCCGGCCGCGCAGGGCGCTCCCGCGGCGCAGCCGGCGGCCCCGGCGGACTTCTCGCCGTTCTGGTTCGCCGTGCCGGTGGCTCGTCCGCTGTTCCCGGAGGACGGCTCGCCGAACCCGATCGCCGAACTGGCTCCGGGCACCTGGTACCTGGCCGTCGAGCAGCGCGGTGCCACGCTGGTCGCGCAGACCCAGGACGGGCGCCGGGGCGTGCTCCAGGACACCTCCGGCATCCAGCGCGGCTGAGCCCCGCAGACCGCCGCACGCGGCCCCTCTCCCTTCCGGGCGGGGGGCCGTTGTCGTACAGTCGGCTCCCGGTCGGTATCTGACGGTCCGTCAGGAGGCAGGGGTATGCGGCTCGGTCTCGCACTCGGTTACTGGGGACGCGGCCCGGACGCCGGTCACGTTCCGCTCGTCCAGGAGGCGGAGCGGCTCGGCTACCACTCGGTGTGGACGGCGGAGTCCTGGGGCTCGGACGCCTTCACCCCGCTGACCTGGCTCGCGGCGCGGACCTCGACGATCAGACTGGGGACGGCCGTTGCCCAGATGGCGGCCCGCCCACCGACCACCACCGCGATGCACGCGCTCACCCTGGACCACCTCTCCGGCGGGCGGATGATGCTCGGGCTCGGCCTGTCCGGTCCGCAGGTGGTGGAGGGCTGGTACGGCCGCCCGTTCCCGAGCTCGCCGCTGACCGCGACCCGGGAGTACGTGGACGTCGTACGGCAGGTGCTGCGGCGAAAGGCGCCGGTGGCAGTGGACGGACGGTTCCATCCCCTCCCCTACCGGGGGCCGGACGGCACGGGGCTCGGCAAGCCGCTGAGGTCCATCACGCATCCGCTGCGGGGCGACCTCCCCGTCCTGCTGGGCGCCGAGGGGCCGAAGAACGTGGCGCAGACGGTCCGGATCGCCGACGGCTGGCTGCCGCTGTACTGGGCGCCGAGCCGGCCCGAGGTGTACGGCGACGTGGTGCACGAGTTGCCCGAGGGATTCATGGTCGCTCCGATGGCCCGGGTGAAGGTGTGCGACGACGTGACCGAGGGGCTGCTGCCGGTGAAGGCCATGCTCGGCTTCTACATCGGCGGGATGGGGCACGCGGCCCGCAACTTCCACGCCGAGCTGATGGCCCGCATGGGGTACGAGGAGGCGGCGCGCAGGATTCAGCGGCTGTTCCTGGAGGGCCGCAGGCAGGAGGCCGTGCTGGCCGTGCCGGACGCCTTCGCCGACGAGATCTCACTGGTCGGCCCGCGTGAACGCATCGCCGAGCGGCTGCGGTTGTGGCGCACGGGCCCGGTGACGGACCTGCTGGCCCTGTCCCCGGACCCGCACAGCCTCAGAGTGCTGGCGGAGCTGAACTCCTAGCTTCCCTTGGCGAGTTGGGACGCGGACGGTACCTGGTCCTTGACCGGGGCGCCCGCGCTCGCGCCCGCGCCCTTGACCTTGCTGATGGTGTCGTCGAAGGCGCTGACCGCACTGTCGTCGCCGTTGCGGAGCTTGGACGGCAGGTTCTTCAGGTCGTCGATGGCGGAGTTGAGCGGCGCGAGCGCCTTCGACAGCGTGGGATCGCCCTGTGCGTTGCGCACGGCCGCCTTGAGCCGGTTGTAGGTGAAGGCACCGGCCAGGCCGGCCTTCACCAGGGCCGACTTGCGGCCATGGGCGCCCTTCTTGAACTTGCCGGCCTTCCAGGGCTTCACGATCCACTGGTAGGTCGCACCCGCCGCGAGACCGGCGTCCACCACGAAGCGGGTCTTGGCGAACTTGTGCCGCTGCGCGGAGGTGGTCGGGCTGGGGGTGTCGGCGGCGGGCACGGCCGGGGCCGCCGCGGAGTCCTTCGTACTGGTCTTCCCGCCGCTGCCGCAGGCGGCGGAACCGGCCAGCAGGGCGCAGGACAGCGTGAGCGCCACGAAGAGGCGCCCTATGGGTACGGGCACGGGGCGCCGTATGGGTACGGGCACGGGGTCCTCCGGACCTGTTCTCCCCGAGCGGTTCGCTTCCTCCGGCAGGCTCGCCCAGGGCGGCCGGGTCCGCCACTCGGGGGACGCCACCCGAGGGACACCGTTCGGGTTTCAATGTCCGTTTCACGGCAATCCGGCAGGTATGATCCCTCGGTATCTCTCCTACGGCGCGAATCCGGCCGGGAGAGTGATCGCAGCCGTCGCCGACGTCATGGCGCTGATCATCGGCCTGTGGATCCTGCTGTTCCTGCTGGACGCGAACCGCTCCAACGGCGCGGTCCGGTTCGTCCACGACGCGGCGACCTGGCTGGCGGGCTGGGCCCAGGGCATCTTCACCTTCGACCAGGAGTGGGCCCGGGTGGTCGCCGATTACGGCCTGGCGGCGGTCGTGTACCTGTTCGTGGGCCACGCCATCGCCAACCGCATGCACCGGTACTGAAGACCCCGGGCCAGGGGGTGTCTAGCCGCAGCAGTCGGGGTCCAGCCCCGTCGGCAGGTGCTCACCGCCGAAGACCGCACACGTCGCCTCGTGGCCGCCCAGGGCCGCCACCGCGAGCAGCAGGGAGCCGGCCGTCCAGGTGGTGAGTTCGCGGGGCCAGACCGCGTCGTCCTCGAAGACGTAGCCCGTCCAGTACAGGCCGCTCTCCGGGTCGCGCAGATGCTGGATGGACTGGAGGATCTCCAGGGCGCGGTCCGACTCCCCCACCGCCCACAGCGCCAGGGCGAGTTCGCTGGACTCGCCGCCGGTGACCCAGGGGTTGGGGACCACGCAGCGCACGCCGACGCCGGGCACGACGAACCGGTCCCAGGACTCCGCGATGCGGGCCCTGGCCTCGTCGCCGGTCAGCGCGCCGCCGAGGACCGGGTAGTACCAGTCCATCGAGTAGCGGTCCTTGTCCAGGAAGCGCTCGGGGTGCCGGCGGATCGCGTGGCGCAGCGCGCCGACCGCCAACTCCCAGTCCGGCTGCGGTTCTTCACGCTGCTCGGCGATGGCGAGCGCACAGCGCAGCGCGTGGTGGATCGAGGAGCTGCCGGTGAGCAGGGCGTCCGTCGTGGGCGTGCCGTCGTCCTCGCGGCGCCAGCCGATCTGACCGCCGGGCTGCTGGAGCCCGAGCACCCACTCCACGGCCGCGTAGACGTACGGCCACATGCGGTCCAGGAACGTGTCGTCACCGGTGGACAGGTAGTGGTGCCAGACCCCGACTGCTATGTAGGCGACGAAGTTCGACTCGCGGGCACGGTCGGTGACGTCGTCGTGGGCGCCGTCGGCGTAGGCCGCGTACCAGGAGCCGTCCTCCTTCTGGTGCCGGGCGAGCCAGAGGTACGCCCGCTCGGCGGCCTCGTGCTCGCCGGCCGCGTCCAGGGCCATCGCGGCCTCGGTGTGGTCCCACGGGTCCAGGTGGTGGCCGCGGAACCACGGGATCGCGCCGTCCTCCCGCTGTACGGCGAGGATGCCGCGGACGGTCGCGGCGGCCTGCCCGGCGGTGAGGACCCCGGGCAGGACGAGGTGTTCTGTCCGGGGAGTGGTCACTTGGCCGCCGCCTCGGAGGTCTCGGTCCCGGCCCCGGTCTCCGTCTCGGCGAGACGCGGCAGGTGCGGCTTGGTCGCGTAGACCACGAAGCTCTTGCCGATCAGCGGGTTCAGCGCCTGCTCGGCGACCCGCGTGGCGAGCGGCTTCTTCATGATGTCCCAGACCAGCAGCTTGTGGTACGCCCGCACCGGCAGCGCCTTGTCGTTGTCGACGCCGAACGCGCACTTCAGCCACCAGTACGGCGAGTGCAGCGCGTGCGCGTGATGGCTGCCGTACGGCTTCAGGCCCGCCTCGCGGATCTTCCCCACCAGCTCGTCGGCCTTGTAGATGCGGATGTGGCCGCCCTCGACCTCGTGGTAGGCGTCGGACAGCGCCCAGCAGACCTTCTCGGGGCCGTAGCGCGGCACGGTGATCGCGATGCGCCCGCCGGGCCTGAGCACCCGCACCATCTCGGCAAGGACGCCCTTGTCGTCCGGGATGTGTTCCATCACCTCGGAGATGATGATCACGTCGAAGGACTCGTCCGGGAAGGGCAGGGCGAGCGCGTCGCCCTCCATGGCCGTGGCGGTGGCACCCGCCGGCGCCTCCCCGGCCTCCTTCATCGCCGCGAACCACTTGGCGACCTCGCGGATCTCCTCGGCGTTCTGGTCCAGGGCCACGACCTGGGCGCCACGCCGGTAGCACTCGAAGGCGTGCCGGCCGGCCCCGCAGCCGAGGTCCAGGACTCGGTCGCCGGGGGCGAGCGGGAACCGGGAGAAGTCGACGGTCAGCACGTGGCCCTGCTTTCGGGGTAGACGCCGGTGTCACTCGTCGAGGTCATGGACGCAACGCTCGTCGAGGTCGCGGAAGCAACACTTGGTGAGGCCGCGGAAGCACCACTTGGTGTGGCCGCGGTGCGGCCGGCGCGGGCGATGGCCTCGCGGTAGTGGGCCACCGTGCCCTCGGCGGCCCGCGCCCACGTGAAGTGCCGCAGCACCCGCTGCCGGCCCGCGCGGCCGAGGCGCACTCGAAGCTCCGGGTCCCCGAGTAGCCGGCCGAGCCCGGCGGCCAGCGCCCCCGCGTCGCCCGGCGGTACGGCCAGACAGGTCTCGCCGTCCCGCCCGGCGACCTCGGGGATCGCGCCGCCGGTCGTGGCGACGAGCGGCGTGCCGGTGGCCATGGCCTCGGCGGCGGGCAGCGAGAAGCCCTCGTACAGCGAGGGCACGCAGGCGACCTCGGCCGAGCGGATCAGGTCGACCAGCTCGGCGTCGGAGATGCCCTTGACGAAGTCGACGGCGCCTTCGAGGCCGTAGCGCTCGATCGCCGCCGCGACCGGCCCCTCCTCGGGCCGCTTGCCGACGACGACGAGATGGGCGGCCGGATGCTCGGTGCGCACCTTGGCCAGCGCCTCCACCAGGAACACCAGCCCCTTCAGCGGCACATCGGCGCTGGAGGTGGTGACGATCCGGCCCGGCACCTCGGCCACGGCCGGATTCGGCGCGAACAGATCGGTGTCGGCGCCGATGTGGACGACGTGGATACGGTCGTCGCGTACGCCGAGATGGTCGACGATCTCCTGGCGGGAGGTACCCGAGACGGTGAGGACGGAGGGCAGCCGGCGGGCGACGCGCTTCTGCATCCGGGTGAAGGCGTACCAGCGGCGCACCGAGTAGCGGCGCTGCCGGCCCTCGGCGGCGTCCAGCTCCAGCTGCCGGTCGACGGTGATGGGATGGTGGATGGTGGTCACCAGGGGCGCGCCGATGTCCCCCAACAGCCCGTACCCGAGCGTCTGGTTGTCGTGCACGACGTCGAACTCGCCGCGCCGGGCGCGCAGATGACGGCGGGCGCGCAGCGAGAAGGTCAGCGGCTCGGGGAAGCCGCCGGTCCACATCGTCGCGACTTCGAGGGCGTCGATCCAGTCCCGGTACTCGTCCCGCCCCGGGGTGCGGAAGGGGTCGGGCTGGCGGTAGAGGTCGAGGCTGGGCAGCTCGGTGAGGCGCAGATTGCCGTGGCCCTCGTCGAGGATCGGGTACGGCTGCGAGCCGATGACCTCGACTCGGTGCCCGAGCTTGGCCAGCTCACGCGAGAGGTGCCGTACGTAGACACCCTGGCCGCCGCAGAACGGGTTCCCTTTATAGGTGAGGAGCGCGATGTCGAGCGGTCGCTCGCCGTCGGATGCGGGGTCCTCCTGGGCACCCGCTTCCCGGGCCTCAGCGGTCACTCCGTGCCCCCTTCTGCCTGCACTGTCCCGCGAGACTACGACGGGACGCTAATCTAGAACAAGTTTCAGACTTGATCGTTCAAGAGGCTCTGAATCTACCGGCAGGTAGGGGTGCTGTGAGCAGTGGATCAGGTGATTCGCGCCACGGCGCGTCGCCCTGTCATGCTGTTTGATCACGTGCCCCACAGACGCCTTCACCGACTGTCACGGAACGGGACCCATGCCTGCGGAAGCCAGTGTTTCGAGGCCCCCCTCGCCGCCTCTGACCGAGCGGCAGGAGGCCCGCCGCCGCCGGATCCTGCACGCGAGCGCCCAGCTGGCCAGCCGCGGCGGTTTCGACGCCGTACAGATGCGTGAGGTGGCGGAGTCCTCCCAGGTCGCCCTGGGCACCCTCTACCGCTACTTCCCGTCCAAGGTGCATCTGCTGGTCGCCACCATGCAGGACCAGCTGGAGCACATGCACGGCACGCTGCGGAAGAAGCCCCCGGCGGGCGACACGGCCGCCGAGCGGGTCGCCGAGACCCTGATGCGGGCCTTCCGCGCCCTCCAGCGCGAGCCGCATCTGGCCGACGCGATGGTCCGCGCGCTGACCTTCGCCGACCGCAGTGTCTCGCCGGAGGTGGACCAGGTCTCCCGCCAGACGACCCTGATCATCCTGGACGCGATGGGCCTGGAGAACCCCACCCCCGAGCAGCTGTCCGCGGTCCGCGTCATCGAGCACACCTGGCACTCGGCCCTGATCACCTGGCTCTCGGGCCGGGCCTCCATCGCCCAGGTGAAGATCGACATCGAGACGGTGTGCCGGTTGATCGACCTGACGGAGCCGGGCGCACCCGGCTGATCACCCCCGCTTCCAGCGCCGCAGGGCACCGAGCAGCTGAACGAGCACCTTCAGCGCCGCGGTACGGCGGGCGGGCCGACGGGACCACACGGCGGGCAGGACGACACCGGCGTAGACGGCGAGGAAGACGAGGGCGGCGAGGAGGAGGGGCAGCTGGGCGTTCATGGCGTTCCTTCCGAGGCGGACGGCCGAGTGGCTTGTGCGATGACGATCGCGCCCGGGAACGCCGCCCCGGCCGGACCTCGAATCCGGCCGAACTGCCTCCGAAAGACGCAGGTCAGGTCGTACGCTTCGGAGACGTTCACCGAACCGCGCCGAAGGGGACGGGGAGTTGGCCGCACCGACCGCGGGACCCGTGGCGGACTTCTGTGCCGCGCTGGGCCGTCTTGTGAGTGACTGCGGTGTGTCGCAGCGGGAGATCGCCGATGTGCTCGGGCTGAGCGCCGGTTCCGTCTCGGAACTGCTCGGTGGGCGGCGCCGGAAGGTGCCGGACTGGGACGTCGTCCGGACGATCGTGGCCCTGTGTGCCGACCGCAACGGCACCCGGGCGGCACCCTCGGGCATGAGAGCGGACGTCCAGTGGTGGAAGAGCAGGCACGCGGAGCTGGAGCGGACGGCGGAGGCGGCGCGGGGGCGGGTCGAGCGGGCTGCCGGGGCGATCGCGCCGACGCCCGCACGGAGGGGCGACGCGACGACCCGTAGCCACATGGGCGTCGAGGAGGCGGTGTCCCTGCTGGCCGGGGGGCGCATGGCGCCGATGGCGACCGCGGACGCGCTCATGAAGCCGCAAGCCATACGGAGCAAGGCCCAGGTCCTAGACGTATTGCTGAGGCACGTCCCGGCCCGGGTGCGAGCCGCACACGGGGTCGAACGGGCCGTTCTGATCCAGGCCGCGCGCGTGGTGCTGGTGGCGGCGGCTGCTGCGGGGACGTGGAGCCCCGAGCGGGCCGACGGCCTCATTCGTGAGCTGGCGGACGGGACGCATACGGGCCATGGAGCCCCGCTCCCGGAGGTCATGGACAGGAGCGATTCCGACACCGCGCGGCACGTCCTCGACACGTACCTGCGGCTGGCCACCCCGCTGGCCAGGGCCTGCCGGGAGTTCGCGCTGGTGGCGGGCGTGCCCTCAGCCGCCGAGGACGGCGAAGCAGCCGGCCCGCCCGCCACCGGCCTGGCCGGGCTCGAGGAGCTGCTGTCGGAATGCACCGGCGGGCACGGGGACTTCACCCCCCACAGGGCACTGCTGCACGAGCCGATCGCGTCCCTCGACGCGCCGGGTCCGCGACTGCCCAGTCTCGCCGAGGGCTATGTCACCCCGCGCTTCAGGGTGGCGGGGCCGAACAGGACGGAGATCGCCTCGGACAAGTGGTGGGAGACGCGGCCCCTCCACGACGACATCGGCCAGTTCCTGGCCGCTCACCTCCTCGGTCTGCCCGCCCTGCTGGCGCCCCTCGTCGTGCTCGGCCACCCCGGTGCCGGCAAGTCGCTTCTGACCAGGCTGCTGACCGCCCGGCTCCCGGCTGGTGAATTCCGCCCCCTGCGGGTGGAGTTGCGGCACGCACCGGCGGAGGCGGACGTGCAGGCCCAGCTGGAGCACGCGCTCGCACGGGCGACGGGCCGGAAGGTGAGCTGGCCGGACTGGTCCGAGGAGTCCGACGCCCTGCCCGTGGTCCTGCTGGACGGCTTCGACGAACTGCTCCAGGCCGCCGCCCAGAAGCTCGGTCGCACACAACACTGGGGCTATCTGCAGGAGATCACGGACTTCCAGAGACGCGAGGCCGGGCTCGGGCGCCCGCTGATCGTGCTGGTGACGAGCCGGACGGTGGTCGCCGACCGCGCGAACGTCCCGTACACCAGCCGGGTGATCCGCCTGGAACCTTTCGACGAGCCGGAGATCGAACGCTGGCTCACCGTCTGGAACGGCACCAACGCCCACTATTTCGCCCGGCACGGCCTGCTGCCGCTCACGCCGGAGGTGGTCCTCCCCCACCGGGACCTCGCGGCACAGCCCCTGCTGCTGCTCATGCTGGCGCTGTACGACGCGAGCGGCAACGCCCTGCACCTGATGCGGGACCACGACATCAGCCGGACCGAGCTGTACGACCGGCTGCTGCGGGAGTTCGTCCGCCGCCAGGTCACCAAGGACGGCCCGCTGCCCCCGGCCGAGGCGGACGCCGCCGTGGACCGCGAACTGCGCCGGCTTTCCGTCATCGCCCTCTCCATGTTCCACCGCGGCTCCCAGTCGATCAGCGGCGAGGAGGCCGACCGGGACCTGCGGGGGCTCGGTGCGGTGGGTGACGGCTCGGGTCTGCTGTTCGGCCGTTTCTTCTTCGTGCACGAGGCACAGGCGGTCGTCGCGGAGGAACGGCTGCGCTCCTACGAGTTCATGCACGCGACCTTCGGCGAGCACCTGGCCGCGCGGCTGATCGAGGGGGCGCTACGACGGCTGGACGACGGCGAGTTGTACGCGCTGCTGTCCTTTGCGCCGCTCACCGACCGGGCCGAACTCGTCCAGAACCTGCGGGACATGCTGGCGAGCCAGACGGAGGATCACGTACGCACCGTCCTGGTGCCCGCGCTCGTCGAGCGGTTCCGCGCCGCCGGATGGGGACCCGAGCGGCACACCGCCACGGGGTACGCCCCGGTCCGGCTGCGCAGGGCGTACCGGGATGCGGTGTACGAGGTGAATCTGGTGCTGGTCGCGGTGCTGGCGGCGGGTGAGGTGTACGCCTCGGAAGTCGTCGACTCCCATCACGGTGTGGCGCACGGGTGGCGACGGCATGCGCTGCAGTGGCAAGGGCAGTTGACCGTTACCTCCTGGGCCGCGCTGACCTCGACCCTCCATCCCGAACGCTGCTGGCGCCACGATCCGCACGCGCCCGGCCACCACGTGCAGGATCTGCGGCTCACCACCCGCCCGACGCCACTCGCCGACCATGATTTCACCTGGTTGCGGTGGACAGCCCCACCCAAGGCCGTCAGGTCCCTGTCGGCCGGGTTGCAGGAACGGCTCTCGTCCTCCGCGCCGAGCATCCTGGATCTGATCAGGCGGGTCTCGTTCGCCGCCGATACGGACACCGAGTTCCTGCTGCATATCGGCTATCCCGTGCTCCTTCAATGGCCGAGTGCCATGTCGATGCACGTCCACCCCGCCGACGAGCGGCTCCACTCGGCAGGGCAGGCACTGGTCGCCCTGCTCACCCGCGACGTGTACGCCCCCGAAGCACTGCCCAGCCTGTATGAGGACTGTCTGGCGCGGATCGGAATACTGGCACCGAAAGAACGCGAGCCCTATGCGGAAGCGGTGCTGTGCCACCTGGTCCACGACGCCCCCGCCCTGCGCGACGACGACCTCACCTCCGTCATCACTCAACTGCGCCATGTGTTCAGCGAAGGTGACGTGGTGCTCACCGAGGCCGCGGAGCGGGCGCTCCTGGACTGCATCCGCCACGCGCTGGACCGGGGAAATCCCGACCTGGCCGATGCGGCCAACGCCCCCCGTACCGTCCTCACCGGGAGCAAGGGAACCCCGCTGCAGAGCCTCCTGACGATGATCCACCTGAGTCGCTCCACCCACACCTGGCAGCGATCGAGCTCCCTGCGAGGCAAAACCGCCGCCCGCCACTTCGACAAACTGCTCGAAGTCCTCTGCCTCCCCACAACAGCCACCACCCACCCCTCCGCCCTCATAGACCTCCTCCGCCTGGCCTCGGAACTGGCCCTGGACGACTGGCTGGCCACCCGCGCCCCGGAGATCCTCGCCGCGCTCCCCGCCACGGCCTTCGGCCTCCTCCGCCCCTCCGACCTCACCTACCTGCGCGCGGCTCTGCCGCCCGGCGCCTACGCCGAGCAGTTCGAGGAGGTGGAGCGGGCCTGGCGGGGACCGGAACCGACGTCACCCGGGTCCTAGTCCTCCGGCGGGAACACCGCCTCCCCGCTGCCCAGCAAGGTGATCAGGATCGCCTCCACCGGGCAGCTCTCGGCCGCTTCCAGGACGGGTTCCGCGGCGTCGGTGTCGGGGGCCAGCGAGTGGGACTGTCGGGCGGAGTCGAGGCGGAAGTGGCCTGGGGCGTGGTGGAGGCACTGGGCCGAGCCGATGCACAACGACCGGTCGACCTCGACGTGCCAGCGGTCGCCCATGGCCTACGCCCCCGCCGGCAGGTGGATCATCTTGTGTTCGAGGTACTCGCCGTACCCCTCGGGGCCGAACTCCCGCCCCAAGCCGGAGTTCTTGTAGCCGCCGAACGGGCCCAGCATGTCCAGGCTGAAGGTGTTGACCGAGTAGGTGCCGGTGCGGACCTGCCGCGCCACTTCGATGCCGTGCTCCACGTCGGCGGTCCAGACGCTGCCGGACAGGCCGTAGTCCGAGTCGTTCGCGATCTTCAGGGCCTCCGCCTCGTCGCCGTACGGCAGCAGGCAGATCACCGGGCCGAAGATCTCCTCGCGGGCGATCCGCATGGAGTTGTCGACGTCGCCGAAGAGGGTCGGGTCGACGTACCAGCCGCGGTCGAGTCCCGCCGGGCGGCCACCGCCGGTGAGGATCTTGGCGCCCTCCTCCTGGCCGATCCGGATGTAGTCCAGGTTGCGCTGCTGCTGGCGGCGGGCGACCAGCGGGCCGACCTGGGTCGCCGGGTCCAGCGGGTCGCCGACCTTCAGCGCGCTCGCGGCCTGGGCGAAGGCGTCGGCGAACTCGTCGTAGCGGGCGCGCGGGACGAGGATGCGGGTCTGGGCCACACACGCCTGCCCGTTGTTCATCCAGGCCGCCGGGACGATCCCGGACACCGCCGTCCCCACGTCCGCGTCCGGCAGGACGACCGCCGCCGACTTGCCGCCCAACTCCAATGTCACGCGGGTGAGATTGCGGGCGGCGACCTCCATCACGCGCTTGCCGGCCGCGACCGAGCCGGTGAAGGAGACCTTGTCGATGCCCGGGTGGCCGACCAGGTACTCGCTGACCTCGCGGTCGGCGGGGAGGATGGACAGCACCCCCTCCGGCAGCCCGGCCTCCCGCGCGATCTCGCCCAGCAGATACGCGTCCAACGGCGACTCGGGGGACGGTTTCAGTACGACCGTGCAGCCGGTCAGCAGCGCGGGCGCGAGCTTGGCGGCGGCGACGAACTGCGGGACGTTCCACGGGACCACGGCCGCCACGACCCCGACCGGCTCACGGCGGACGAGGATCGGGCCGAGGACGCCGTCCCTGCGTTCCTCGTACGTGAACTCCCGCGCGACCCTGATCGCCGCGTCCCACACCATCATCGCGCCGAGCGCCTGGGCGAGGACGCTCCAGGAGTACGGGGAGCCGTTCTGGGCGGAGATCACCCGGGCGATCTCCTCGTGCCGGGCGGCGATGCCGTCCTTGATGCGGGTGACGACCTCCAGCCGCTCCTCGAGCGTGGCGCGCGGCCAGGGGCCCTCGTCGAAGGCGCGGCGCGCCACCGCCACCGCCCGGTCGACGTCCTGCCGGGAGGCGTGCGGGACCCGGCCGATGACCTCCTCGGTGTGCGGGGAGATCACCTCGATCACGTCCTTGCCCAGGGGGTCGGTCAACTCCCCGCCGATGAACAGCTGTCCGTGTTCCACGAGCTCGGTCATGGCCGACTGCCTCCCGCCGCACCGCATGTTTCTGACGCTGTTTCAGAACTGATATCAGTTCTAGTTATAGTGGGCAATGGTCCTGGGGTGCGGGCGATCGGGCGGAGGGCACATGGCGAAGACGTTCGATCACGGCGGGGGCGTGCGTTCCGTGGCGGTCCCCATCCCGGACAACCCACTCGGCCACACGCTGGTGTACGTCGTGGACACCGACCGGGGGCCGGTGCTCGTCGACACCGGCTGGGACGACCCGGACTCCTGGGACACGCTCGCGGCGGGGCTCGTGGCCTGCGGTACGGCGGTGCCGGAGGTGTACGGCGTCGTCATCACGCACCATCACCCCGATCACCACGGTCTGTCGGGCCGGGTGCGCGAGGCCTCCGGTGCCTGGGTGGCGCTGCACGCGGCCGACGCGGCGATCGTGCGCCGGACGCGGCAGACCCGGCCCGAGCGGTGGTTCACGTACATGGCCGCCAAGCTGACGGCGGCCGGGGCGCCCGAGGAGCACGTGGCGCCGCTGCGCACCGCACGCGGCCGGAGCCTGCCCGGCTCCGCCCCCGCCCTGCCCGACCGCGAGATCGTCCCGGGCGAGCTCCTCGACTTGCCCGGCCGCCGGCTGCGCGCGATCTGGACCCCGGGGCACACGCCCGGCCACGTCTGCCTGCACCTGGAGGAGCAGCATCCGGCCCACCTCCCGGGCCAGGGTCGCCTGTTCAGTGGAGATCACGTGCTCCCGGAGATCACCCCGCACATCGGCCTGTACGAGGACCCCGACGACGCCACCGTCACCGACCCTCTCGGCGACTACCTCGACTCCCTGGAGCGGGTGGGCCGCCTCGCCCCGGCCGAGGTGCTCCCCGCGCACCAGCATTCCTTCACCGACGCGGCCGGCCGGGTACGGGAGCTGCTCACCCACCACGAGGAACGCCTCACCGGCCTGCTCGCCCTCCTCTCCGAGCCGCTCACCCCCTGGCAGCTGGCCGAGCGGATGGAGTGGAACCGTCCCTGGCCCGAAATACCCTACGGATCGAGGAACATCGCGGTCTCGGAGGCCGAGGCACATCTGCGGCGCCTGGTGAAGCAGGGCCGGGCGGAGCCGATGGCGGGGAGCGGGCCGGTGGCGTACATCGCGGTGTAGTCGGTGGCGTACGTGGCGGTGTAGTCGGTGGCGTACGTGGCGGGTGTAAAAACCGTTCGTGTCCCAAGGGACTCCCCTGCTAGACAGCCCCATGGACCTCGTCGACGCATTCCGCGCCCAGCACGCCTGCGAGCACCTGATCCTGCACGTCGTCCACCGCCTCGACCTCGGCGAACCGGCCTCCGTGGCCGACCTGTTCACCGAGGACGGCGTCTGGGAGTGGCCCCCGCCGGGGGACGGGCGCCGGATCGAGGGCCGGGAGGCGCTGCGCGCGTACTTCGGGTCCCGCCCCGCCGACCGGCTCTCCCGCCGTCTGATGTCCAACGTGCTGGTCACGGTGACCGGCCCGGACACGGCGAGCGGCACGTCCTACTTCACGACGTACCGTGTCGACGGGTACGAGCGGGGGCTGGTCCCCGCCGGGCCGCCCGTGCAGGTGGGGCACTACGAGGACACCTTCCGCCGGGTCGACGGCAGATGGCTGATCGCCACCCGCACGCTGCACCTGGCCTTCGCCGGCGACACTCCGAAGGCTCCGAAGGGCCGGCCGGACCAGTCGGACCCGGCAAACCCGGCAGACCCGAAGGTCAGCTGATCTTGTGCCGCTCCGCCGAGATGATCATCTCGGCGAGGTCGGCGAGGGTGGCGAGCTGGCGGGCGTTCATCTGCGGGGCGCGGGCGGCGAGCCGGACGAGGCCGCACTCGCGCAGCCGCAGCAGCGGGTCCGCCTCGGCCTCCAGCCCCTGGAGCACCGGCCGCAACGCCTCGTACAGCGCCTCCGGTTCGTCGGCCGTGAAGAAGCCGGCGGGCAGGCCGAAGTACCGGCGCAGCCGGTCGGTGTGCTCCAGGCTGGGCATCCCGCTCTTGCGCCACTCGCTCAGCCACTGCCGGCTGGTTCCGGCGATCCGGGCCAGCTCGTCCAGCGAGTACCGCTTGCCATCGGGGCGGCGCCGGGTCTCGCGGATGAAGTCCAGCCGCTGGCGCACCCGCCCGGACAGACAGGTCTCGGGCGCCCGCCCGCCGGCGAGCAGTTCGACAACGACGCCGACGGGGATGCCGGTGCGATGGGACAGGTCGGCCACGTCGAGGGCTTCCGGCAGCCGGCCTGGCCGACCGGTCAACTCGCCGAGCCGGTCCAGGACTTCGGCCAGCGAGGAGTAGGCGTCACTCACCGAGGTCCCCCCTGGGCGTGTCGTTCGTTTCGGTGGCTGGGCTGACGGCGAGGCTACCCGGTCACCGGTTCGCCGACCAGATGTGACAAGGGTCGCTGCCCAACACGGCAGCAATCGTTGACAGTTGAGGGTGCGGTGGGTGAGGATCACGACACAGAGAGCAAGCTTTCGACCCGCCCCGGGTGCCGTCTATGGGGGAGCGGCATCCGGGGCGTTTCTCTGACCGCCTCTCCCGCGAAGGGTGATGCGCCGATGCCGCAGCCCGTCCTTCTGCTCGGGACCGGCCGGGCCGCGCACGGCGCGTACCCGCTGGCGCGGATCGCCGCCGTGCGCCCGGTGGTGCTGGTCGACGCCTCGGCACCCGCCTGGGCGCGGCCGTATCTGTCCGGACACCTCACGGCCGACCCGGCGCGGGAGGCGGAGACGGCCGAGACAGTGGCACGGTACGCGGCCCGGCAGCCGGTCGCCGGCGTACTGACCTGGAGCGGCGAGCACCTGACCGTGGCCGCGCGGACCGCCGCCCGGCTGGGCCTGCCGTCCCTGCCGTACGAGACGGCCGCGGCCTGCGCCGACCCGGTGGCGCTGCGGGCGCTGCTGGTACGGCACCGGGTGGCGCCGGCGGGGCCGGAGGACGCGGAGGGGCCGCTGGTGTCCGCCGAGACGGTCGTCCTCGACGACGAGGTCCGCATCACCGCGCTCACGCGGACGAGCGCGCTACGGCACTCGGTCCACGCCCATGACGCGCTGCTGCACAACAGGTTCCTGCGGCAGACCGTGGAACGGGCGGTACGGGCGCTGGGTCTCACCCACACCGTCGCGCATGTGGGTCTCCGGCTGACGGAGCGGGGGCCACGGGTGACCGGCGTCGCACCACATCTGCCGGGGGACCTGATCCCGTGGCTGGTGGAACGGGCGACGGGGGTGGACCTGGTGGGGGTGGCGCTGGCATTCGCGTGCGGGGCGGTGGTGGATGTGACGCCTACGCGGCAGCGGGCGGCCGCGATCCACTTCGCGGCTTCGGCAGGGCCCGGGCGGCGCGGGTACTGGGTGGTCGAGGGTGACGACGCGCATCAATGCGAGCGGGCGCTCGAGGGGGTCTCCGGTGTTGCCGCCTAACGCCCCCTCGGGGCGCTGACCGGGCTGCCGGTAAAGTGGCGGGGTCGTCACACCCGTACGGGAGGAAGCCGGTGCAATTCCGGCGCTGACGCACCGTTGAGGTTTACGGAGCCGAGCCGCCCGGGGTGTTGCCCGTGCGCTGCCGGTTCCCCGTAGGAGAGGCAGTCGCCGACCATGAACGTCCGCCGCAGTGCCGCGGTACTCGCCGCCGTAGGCGTGCTGGCCGCCGCCGCGCCCGCCACGGCCGCCGGCCCGTCCCCGTCTCCGAAGGTCGCGATCCCGTCCGGGCTGTACGGCACGTCCGACCCGACCTACGACGGCGTGTGGCGGCAGTCGCTGACGCTGATCGCCCAGCGGACCCTCGGCTACCGGCCGGCCGCGCAGGCCGTGGACTGGCTCGCCGGCCAGCAGTGCGCGAACGGCGCCTTCGCCGCCTTCCGTGCCGAGCCCGCCAAGGGCTGTGACAGCAAGGTCATGGTGGACACCAACAGCACCGCCGCCGCGGTCCAGGCCCTGAAGGCCGCCGGCGGGCACGACAGCGCAGTCGGCAAGGCGGTGACCTGGCTGAAGTCCGTGCAGAACAAGGACGGCGGCTGGGGCTACTCGCCGGGCGGGGCCAGCGACACCAACTCCACCTCCGTCGTCATCGGCGCGCTGTCCTCCGTGGGCACCGACCCGGCGTCCGTCCGCACGTCGGGCAAGTCGCCGTACGACCTCCTCGCCGCCCTGTCCCTCCCCTGCGACCAGGACGGCGGCGGCGCCCTCGCCTTCCAGCCGGACAAGAAGGGCAAACTGGTCGCCAACGCGGACGCCAGCGCGGCCGGGGTGCTCGGCGCGCTCGGCAAGGGGTTCGTGGCGGAGGCCGGCAAGGCGCCCGCGCAGGCCTCCTGCACCAAGGCCACAGCCCCGGCACAGGTCGCCGACAACGCCGGCGCATATCTGGCGGCGGCCGTCGGCAAGACCGGGCACCTCCTGTCCGCGCTGCCCGGCGCCAAGGACCAGCCGGACTACGGCAACACCGCGGACACGGTCGTCGCGCTCGCCGCGGACGGCCGGACCGAGCAGGCGAAGAAGGCGTACGACTGGCTGAAGAAGAACGCCGGGCCGTGGGCGGCGCAGAGCGGTCCGGCGGCGTACGCCCAGCTGATCCTCGCCGCGCACGCGATCGGCGCGCAGCCGGGTGACTTCGGCGGCACCAGCCTGGTCCGGTCCCTCAACGCGCTCGGCCCCCTCCCGCAGATGGCGGCGACCGGGCACCAGCAGGAGACCAAGTCCGACGGCGGCTCCGGCTTCGGCGCCTGGTGGTTCGTCGGGGTCTGCCTGGTCGCGGGCATCGGCATCGGCTTCCTGCTCAGCGGCCGGAAGAAGCGGCAGCCGTGACGGCCGTCCGCCGCGCCGCGGGCCTGCTGTGCGCCGCGCTCGTCCTGTCGGCGGCCGGGGCCGGCCAGGCGCAGGCCGCCGGCTACCGCTACTGGTCCTTCTGGGAGCGGACGGGCGGTCACTGGACGTACGCCACGCAGGGCCCGTCGACCGCCGGTCCCGACGACGGCGCGGTGGAGGGCTTCCGCTTCGCGGTGAGCGCGGACTCCGCGGACGCGAGCAGGCCGCGCGGCGCGGCGGACTTCGGCACGATCTGTGCGGGTACACCCGCCAAGTCCGGTACGAAGCGGGTGGCTCTGGTCCTCGACTTCGGCACCGCTGCGGATGCGCCGTCCGGCGAGACGCCGCCGGGCCGCCGCACGGCGTGCGCGAGGGTCCCGGCCGACGCGACGACCGCCGACGCCCTGGCGGCCGTCGCCCCGCCCCTGCGCTACGACACCAACGCCCTGCTGTGTGCGATCGCCGGGTATCCGAGGAAGGGGTGCGGGGAGCAGGTTTCGGCGTCTTCGGGCAAGAAGTCCCCGGAAAAGAGCGACGGTTCGGACGACGGGCCTTCGCTGGGTCTGCCCATCGGCGCGGGTGCGGTAGCCCTCCTGGCAGGCGCGGCGGTGTGGCAGGCACGGCGGCGACGCGATGCATCCGTCTAGTTCTGTTCACCCCGGCGCCTGGTGGCTCTGGGCGTTGAGCCTCGGCACGGCCGCCACCCGCACCACCAATCCCCTCCTCCTCGCCCTCCTCATATCCGCCTCCGCCTACGTCGTGGCCACGCACCGCACCCCCACCCCGCCTCCCACGCCTACACGGCCTTCGCCAAACTCGCCCTGGCCGTGATCCTGATCCGCCTCCTCTTCGCGGTGGCGCTCGGCTCCCCCATCCCCGGCACCCACACCCTCCTCACCCTCCCGGAAGTCCCGCTCCCCCACTGGACGCAGGGCATCCGCCTGGGCGGAAAGGTCACCGCCGAGGCACTCGTCTTCGCCGCCTACGACGGCTTGAAGCTCGCCACCCTCCTGATCTGCGTCGGCGCGGCGAACGCACTGGCCAGCCCCACCCGCCTCCTCAAATCCCTGCCCGGCGCCCTCTACGAAACCGGCGTCGCCGTCGTCGTCGCCCTCACCTTCGCGCCGCACCTCATCGCCGACGTCCGGCGCCTGCGCGCCGCCCGCCGGCTGCGCGGCCGCCCGGACCGCGGCCTGCGCGGACTGCTCCAGGTCGGACTGCCGGTCCTGGAGGGCGCGTTGGAGCGCTCGGTCGCGCTCGCCGCCGCGATGGAGGCCCGCGGCTACGGCCGTACCGCCGAGGTCCCCGCCCCCGTGCGCCGCACGACGGCCGCGCTCACCCTCGGCGGACTGCTCGGCGTGTGCGCGGGGACGTACGGGCTGCTCACCGCGGAGGGCGGCACATACGGGCTGCCGCTCCTCCTCGCCGGTGTCGCCGCCGCGCTCGCGGGGCTGCGGCTCGGCGGCCGGCGTTCGCTGCGCACCCGGTACCGTCCGGACCCCTGGGACGCCCGGGCCTGGCTGGTCGCCGGCTCCGGCGCCGCGGTCGCCGCGCTGCTCAGCCTGGCCTCCGCCCGCGACCCGGAAGCCCTGCACCCCGGAGTCGTACCGCTCGTCGCACCCACCCTCCCCCTGTGGCCCGCGGCGGCGATCCTCCTCGCCCTGCTGCCCGCCCTGGTCATCCCCAAGGAGCCGTCGTGATCCGCTTCGAGGATGTCAGCGTGACGTACGACGGTGCGGCCGCCCCCGCCGTCCGGGGCGTCGACTTCGAGGTGCCGGAGGGCGAACTGGTGCTGCTCGTCGGCCCGTCCGGGGTCGGCAAGTCGACCGTGCTCGGCGCGGTGAGCGGGCTGGTGCCGCACTTCACCGGCGGCACCCTGCGGGGCCGCGTCACGGTGGCGGGCCGGGACACCCGTACCCACAAGCCGCGCGAGTTGGCGGACGTGGTCGGCACGGTCGGCCAGGACCCGCTCGCCCACTTCGTGACGGACACCGTGGAGGACGAACTCGCCTACGGCATGGAGTCGTTGGGCCTCGCCCCGGAGGTCATGCGGCGCCGGGTCGAGGAGACCCTGGACCTGCTGGGCCTGGCCGGACTGCGCGACCGCCCCATCGCCACGCTCTCCGGCGGCCAGCGCCAGCGGGTCGCGATCGGCTCGGTCCTCACCCCGCACCCGCAGGTCCTGGTCCTCGACGAGCCGACCTCGGCCCTGGACCCGGCCGCGGCGGAAGAGGTCCTGGCGGTCCTCCAGCGCCTGGTACACGACCTCGGCACGACGATCCTGCTGGCCGAGCACCGCCTGGAACGCGTCATCCACTACGCCGACCGCGTGGTCCTGCTGCCCGGCTTCGGCGAACCCCCGGTGATGGGCACCCCGCCCGAGGTGATGGCGGTGTCCCCGGTGTTCCCGCCGGTGGTGGCCCTGGGCCGGCTGGCCGACTGGGCCCCCCTCCCCCTGACGGTCAGAGACGCCCGCCGCCGCGCCGGCGCCCTACGCGAACGCCTGGCCGCGTCCGCACCTGCCGCAGCCGCGGGCAGTCGTGCCGCTGGGGCGGCACCCGTCCCACGGATAGCGGCCCCCCGCCGGCGCGGGCACGCGACCCAACCCCCGGCCTGCACCAGCACACGGCGCCCCTTCCTGTTCCGTCGCCGCCGCTCCAGCTCCCCCGCTCCGGAAGCCACGCAAGCGCACATCGCCGAGATCCGCTCCCTCTCCGTCCGGCGCGGCCGCATCACAGCCCTGCGCGACATCGACCTGACCGTCACCCCGGGCGAAACCATCGCCCTCATGGGCCGCAACGGCGCCGGAAAGTCCACCCTGCTCGGCTCCCTCGTCGGCCTGCTGTCCCCCACCGCCGGAACAGTCACCGTCGCCGGAGCAACCCCCCACCGCACCACCCCCCGTGACCTGGTACAACGCGTCGGCCTCGTCCCGCAGGACCCACGGGACCTCCTCTACGCCGACACGGTCGCCGACGAGTGCGCGGCGGCCGACCGGGACGCCGGCGCCGACCCGGGGACCTGCCGCGCGCTCGTGTCGGAGCTGCTGCCGGGAATCACGGACGACACCCACCCCCGCGATCTCTCCGAGGGACAGTGTCTGACGCTCGCCCTGGCCGTCGTCCTGACCGCCCGCCCACCCCTCCTCCTGCTCGACGAACCGACCCGCGGCCTGGACTACGCGGCCAAGGCCCGCCTGGTGACCGTGCTGCGCGCCCTCGCCGCCGAGGGGCACGCGATCGTCATGGCCACGCATGACGTGGAGCTGGCGGCCGAGATCGCCCACCGGGTGGTGCTGCTCGCCGAGGGGGAGGTCATAGCCGACGGGCCGACGGCGCAGATCGTCGTCTCCTCCCCTTCCTTCGCCCCGCAGGTGACGAAGATCCTCGCCCCGCAGCGGTGGCTCACCGTCGCGGAAGTACGGCAGGCCCTCGCATGAGCGTCGCCGGCCCCCACGCCACCCGCCTGCACGCCGTCCGCCTCGGCCCCCGCTCGCTCGCCGCGCTCGCCCTGGTCGGCGCGGTCGGCGTCGTCGCCTTCGGCTGGCCCTTCCTCGCGCCGCCCACCTCGCAACTGAGCGCCCACGCCCAGGACGCGCCCTGGCTCTTCGCGGGCCTCCTCGTCCTCCTGGTGACGGTCGTGGCGGCGACGATCTCCGAGTCGGATCTCGGGCCGAAGGCCGTGGCCATGCTGGGCGTGCTGGCCGCGACGGGGGCCGCGCTGCGTCCGATCGGCGCGGGTACGGCCGGGATCGAGCCGATGTTCTTCCTGATGGTGCTCAGCGGGCGGGTCCTGGGCCCCGGCTTCGGCTTCACGCTCGGCGCGGTGACGATGTTCGCGTCCGCGCTGCTCACGGGCGGGGTCGGGCCCTGGCTGCCGTTCCAGATGCTGGCGATGGGCTGGTTCACGATGGGCGCCGGGCTGCTGCCGGGCCCGGTCCGGCTGCGGGGCCGTGGCGAACTGGCGCTCCTCGCGGCCTATGGCTTCCTCGCCGCCTTCGCCTACGGCACCGTCATGAATCTGGCCGGCTGGCCGTTCATGGGCGCCGCCGCCTCGAACATCTCCTTCGACGCCCATGCCTCCGTCCCCGCCAACCTGGCCCGTTTCGCCGCCTACTGCCTCGCCACCTCGCTCGGCTGGGACCTGGGACGGGCCGTCTGCACCGTGGTGCTGACCCTCGCCCTCGGCCCGGCGGTGCTGCGCGCACTGCGCCGGGCCACGCGGCGGGCCGCCTTCGAGACCGCGGTCACATTCGACGCCCCGAAATGCGCACAAAACGGATCCGGCCCTTCACGCAGTGCGAGCGAGCCGGTGAAGCACCCCACATGACGCACGTCACCTACGATTTGGCGTCGTAGTAACGAATGTCCGATATGCCCGATCGGACACCCCCGCTGACCTGCGCTTTGCGACCCACGTCACAGAGACGATGTTTGCCGTCGATCCGGCCACAACTAGTAAAAGGGGTCATTGCGGACGGCTTTTCGGGCTGCTTCTCTGGACGACGTCGCCAGGCACCACGAGCCCACCGGGCCGCGGCGCCGACGCATACGGCCACAGCGCGTGGCCCACCCCATGCGGGCGATGTCCTGTCCCCGAACGCAAGAGGTTCTCCGTGTCCGTTTCCTTCATCCGCCGCATCGCTTCCCCGAAGAAGGCCCTCACCGTCGCCGCCGTGGCCGCCGCCACCGCCGGTATGGCGCTCTCCGCGGCGCCCGCCCAGGCCGCCTCCACCTCGGCCTCCTCCGCCCAGGCGATCGCGCACAAGATGATTCCGGACGCCGCGCAGTTCAATGCGTTCAGCAAGATCGTCTCGCACGAGAGCGGTTGGAACCCGACCGCCACCAACAGCTCCTCCGGCGCCTACGGCCTGGTCCAGGCCCTGCCGGCCTCCAAGATGGCCTCCGCCGGTGCCGACTGGAAGACCAACCCGGCCACCCAGATCAAGTGGGGCCTGGACTACATGAACTCCCGCTACGGCAGCCCGGTCAAAGCCTGGAGCTTCTGGCAGGCGAACGGCTGGTACTAAGCCGCACCCAGGCCTGACGGCCCCATATCACGCACCGCACCCTCGCCCTCCCCTCGGCGAGGGTGCGCGCGTATGTACGGACCACGGCCCCACCCCCGTGGTGAAGTGGTCGCCATGACCACGGCACCGCGAGAGAGGACACCGGCGCCGGACCCGGAAATGCGCGGGCTGCGGCTGGTCGTCGTGCTGTTGACGCTGACCGTGGTGAGCGGGCTCATCGACGCCGTCAGTTATCTGGGGCTGGGCCGGGTGTTCACGGCCAACATGACGGGCAATGTGGTCGTCCTGGGCTTCGCGGCGGCCGGTGCGCCCGGCTTCTCCGTCCCGCATACGGCCACCTCGCTGGGGTGCTTCCTGCTGGGCGCGGCGACCGGCGGCCGGCTGACGGCCCGCGTCGGCAACGGCTCGCGCCGCCGCTGGACCCGCCTGACCCTCACGGCGGAGGCGGCCCTGGTGGGCCTGGCGGCCGCCATCGCCTTCGCCCGGCCGCACGCCACCGGCACGATCTACGCCCTGATCGCCCTGACCGGGTACGCGATGGGCCTGCGCAACGCGACCGTCCGCAAGCTGGGGATCGCCCAGCTCACCACCACCACGGTCCTGACCATGACCCTGACCGGCCTGGCCTCCGATTCCCCGCTCGGCGACGCCACCAGCCACCGCTCACCGCGCCGCACGGCCTCGGTGATCGCGATGATCGCCGGTGCCTGCCTCGGCGCCTTCCTGGTCCTCCATCACGGCCTGGGCATCCCCCTGCTGATCGCGGCCCTCGCCTCCGGGGTGCTGGCGACGGTGGCTTCGGGACGGGAATGAGCCCCGCCGACCGCGCGATCGCCGCCGACCTCGGGGGAGGCAGGAACGGGGCGTTGGGGTAGGGGTGCTCCTGCCTCCCTCGGGGTGGGCCGACCCACGGGGGGTCAGCCGGTGGTGACCTGGAGTTCCTTGACTCCGTTGATCCACGCCGAGCGCAGTCGCCGGGGCGCTTCGGCCAGCCGCAGGCCGGGCATCGCGTCGGCGATCGCGTGGAAGATCAGGTCGATCTCCAGGACTGCCAGGGACTTGCCGAGGCAGTAGTGCGGGCCGCCACCGCCGAAGCCCAGGTGGGGGTTGGGGTCGCGGGTGATGTCGAAGGCGTCGGGGTCGGCGAAGACCTCGGGGTCGTGGTTGGCGGAGGCGTAGAACAGGCCGACGCGATCGCCCTTCTTGATCAGGACCCCGCCCAGTCCGGTGTCCTGCGTGGCCGTCCGCTGGAAGGCGTTGACCGGGGTGGCCCAGCGCACTATCTCCTCGGCCGTCGTCCCCGGCCGCTCCCGCTTGAAGAGGTCCCACTGCTCGGGGTGGGTGAGGAACCCGTGCATGCCATGGGTGATGGCGTTGCGGGTCGTCTCGTTGCCGGCCACCGCCAGCATCAGCACGAAGAAGCCGAACTCGTTGGAGTTCAGGTTGCCCTCGTCCTCCGCCGCGACGAGGGTCGTGACGATGTCGTGGGCGGGGCACTGCTTCCGCTCCGCAGCCATGTTCATGGCGTAGGCGATGATCTCGGCGGCCGACTGGGCACCGACCTCCTCGGTGATGGCGTACTCGGGATCGTCGTAGGCGATCATCTTGTTGGACCAGTCGAAGATCTTGGACCGGTCCTCCTGCGGGACCCCGATCAGCTCGGCGATGGCCTGGAGGGGCAGTTCGCAGGCGACCTCGGTGACGAAGTCGAACGGCCCGGAGCGCGCGCGGGCCTTCGCGACGATCGCCTCCGCACGCGCCCGGAGCCGCTCCTCCAGGGCGCGGATGGAACGTGGCGTGAAGCCGCGCTGCACGATCTGCCGCACCCGCGTATGTTCCGGAGGATCCATGTTGAGCAGGATGAGGCGCTGTGCGTCGATCGCGTCGCGCTCGATGTGCTCGTTGAACCGGATGATCGCGGTGTTGACGGTGGAGGAGAAGAGTTCCGGGTGCGTGGAGACGTACTTGACGTCCGCGTGCCGGGTCACGGCCCAGTAACCGGCGTCGGCGAAGCCCGCGATGCCGTGCGGCTGCGGGATCCAGCGGACCGGCTCGGTGCGGCGCAGCTCGGCGAACTCGGGCAGGGGAACGCGGTGGTGGAGCAGGTCGGGGTCGGTGAGGTCGAACCCGTCGGGCAGCGCGGGGCAGTGCATGGCGGCTCCCGTCGTCCGTTCTGCGTCCGTTCTGACGGCCCATCAGCGGGTGCCGTGAAGGTAGTAACGGGTTCTACAAGTGGCAAGGGGTACGGCGGCCCCAATCCGTGCGGAATTCGTGCAGATCGCAACTTCGGCACCTGCAAGACCCTTGCGGTGATGGACATCGCGTCAGCAGACTGCTGAACAGAACTAGAACGCGTACTAGTTCTGGAGGAGAGCCCTCTCGGAGAGGACCCGCACCCATGGCCGCCGAACCCGTGATCGTCGAAGCCGTCCGCACCCCGATCGGCAAGCGCGGCGGCGCGCTCGCCAATCTGCACCCCGCCTATCTCCTGGGCGAGACCTACCGTGAACTCCTCGGCCGCACCGGCATCCCCGCCGACGCCGTCGAGCAGATCGTCGGCGGCACGGTCACCCACGCCGGCGAACAGTCCATGAACCCCGCGCGCACGGCCTGGCTGACCATGGGGCTGCCGTATGAGACGGCGGCGACGACGGTCGACTGCCAGTGCGGTTCGTCCCAGCAGGCCTCGCACATGGTGGCCAACATGGTGGCGGGTGGGGTGATCGACGTCGGCATCAGCTGCGGCGTCGAGGCGATGAGCCGGGTCCCGCTGGGCTCCGGCTCCAAGCACGGCCCCGGGAAGCCGTTCCCGGACGAGTGGAACGTGGACCTGCCGAACCAGTTCGAGGCGGCCGAACGGATCGCCCGGCACAGGGGGTTGACGCGGGAGGACGTGGACGCGCTGGGGCTTCGCTCCCAGGAGCGGGCGGCGCTGGCGTGGGCGGAGGAACGTTTCAAGCGGGAGACCTTCGCGGTCCAGGTCCCGACCACCGAGGAGGAGCAATACGCCGGCCAGGGCATGTGGCGCCTGGTCGACAAGGACGAGGGCCTGCGGGACACGTCCCTGGAGGCGCTGGCGCGCCTGAAGCCGGTGATGCCGACGGCGGTCCACACGGCGGGCAACTCGTCGCAGATCTCGGACGGGGCTGCGGCGATCATGTGGGCGTCCAAGCGGATGGCACGGGCGCTGAAGCTGAAGCCGAGGGCGCGGATCGTCGCCCAGGCGCTGGTGGGCGCCGACCCGCACTTCCATCTGGACGGGCCCATCGACGCGACGCGCGCGGTGCTGGGCAAGGCGGGGATGTCCCTGAAGGACATCGACCTGGTCGAGATCAACGAGGCGTTCGCGTCAGTCGTGTTGAGCTGGGCCCAGGTCTTCGAACAGGACCTGGACAAGGTCAACGTGAACGGTGGTGGGATCGCCTTGGGTCACCCGGTCGGTGCGACGGGCGCCCGCCTGATCACCACCGCCCTGCACGAACTGGAGCGCGCGGACAAGGAGTTCGCCCTCATCACCATGTGCGCGGGCGGCGGGCTGGCCACCGGGACGATCATTCAGCGGCTGTAGCCGAGGTCCAGGCGACGAAGGCGGTGAACACGGCGGGGTCGATCGTGAGGATCGGTCCCGCCGGGGTTTTTGAGTCGCGGATGGCGATGGTGGCTTCCGGCAGTTCGGCGACCTCGACGCACTGGCCGCCCTGGTCGCTGCTGTAGCTGGACTTACGCCACTTGCTCTCCATACCGGTCCTCCATCACGCGCCGGATCAACTCCGCCGAGTCCTTGAGGGAGAGTGCGGAGGCTTGGAGATGATCGTAACGGAGCGAGCACTCCTTGACCGTTTCAGGATTCGCCGTGGGGTGCCCACTGCGGAAGCTCTCGGTATAGAGGATGGTCGGGTCGCCAGCAAACCGGTAGAGGTCGAACGAGCCGGTGAGCCCCGCGTGTGCTCCGCAGGAGAAGGGCAGCACCTGGATGTTGATCCGTGGGTCGTCCTCGAAGGTCAACAGATGGGTCAGTTGGCCTCGCATGGTCTCCCGGCCGCCGATCTCCAAGTAGAGCGCAGCCTCACTGAGGACCGCCCAGAAGACCGGCGGTTCCCCCTTCTCCAAGATGTTCTGGCGCGCCAGCCGGACCGCAGTGCGGTCGTCAAGGTCGCTTCGGTCCAGCGCTCCGAGCACCGCACGGGCGTAAGCCGGAGTCTGGAGCAGACCGAGGACCATGTGCGTCTGGAACGAGCAGATCTCTCTCGCCCGCACCTCCAGCTCAGCCACCTCCTGGAACCACGCCGGAAGCTGACTCCGCATCACCAGGGGGTGGAGCCGCGTCAGTAACCCGCCCGTGCACAGCGCCGCATCCGACCGCTGGCTGAAGTCCAGCGTCGGCAGCTTCCGGGCCGTCTCCACCTGGCCCACCAGCGACGCGGTGAAGTTGATGATGTCCCCGAGCTGTTTCTGCGTGAGCCCCGCCGCCTCCCGGCACCGGCGCAACTCGAAGCCGTAGTAGTCGAGCGGTGAGGCGCTCGGGTCGAGGGTGTTGATGTTCACCATGCCAAGTCCCCTCTCGGACCCGTTGTGTTCAACCTGTAGCCCACCGTAGTGATCCGAGGTCAGCCTCGCCCTGTGAACCTCAACATTCCCCACACTCCCCAGTACCGCATGAACCTCATCGCCGGCGAGCACTCGGTCCGCCACATCCGCCGTATCGTCCGCTCGCTGCTCCAGGAATGGCAGCTGCCGGAGCTGACGTTCGCCGTGGAGCTGGGCGTGAGCGAGCTGGTCACCAACGTCGTACGGCACGTGCCGGACCGCCGCTGCACCGTAGTGCTCGCGCGGCAAACGGCGGGCCTACGGGCCGAGGTGACCGACGGGTTCGCTCAGCTGCCGTCGCCGAAGCGGGAATTGGACGAGGAGTCGGAAAGCGGACGCGGCCTCGCCCTGCTGGACGCCGTGGTCGACAAGTGGGGCGTGTCCCCGGGGGCCGCCGGCGGAAAGACGGTCTGGTTCGAGTGCGGGGCCGCCGGCATTACCCCAACGGTCACGCACTGCCGACGCTCACCTTCCGTGCCTCTTGGGCGCCCTCACTCGTAGCCGCCGTAATCGTCTTCGCCCTCGGTCCCTGGAACACGTACGACAGGCCGAAGCCCGCGCTCACCACCGCCGCGCCGCCGATCGCGTCGAGTACCCAGTGGTTGCCGGTACCGACGATGGCGGAGACGGTGACGAGGGGGTGCAGGAGGCCGAGGGCCTTCATCCACCACTTGGGGGCGATGACCGCGATGACCACCCCGCACCACAGGGCCCAGCCGAAGTGCAGTGACGGCATCGCCGCGTACTGGTTGGTGAGCCCGGTCAGGGTGCCGTAGTCCGGCTTGGAGAAGTCCTGGACGCCGTGGACGGTGTCGATGATGCCGAGCCCGGGCATCAGGCGCGGCGGGACCAGCGGGAAGAGCCAGAAGCCGATCAGGGCGAGGAAGGTGGCGAAGCCGAGGGAGGCGCGGGCCCAGCGGTAGTCGACGGGGCGGCGCCAGTAGAGGACGGCGAGGATGGTCAGGGGCACTACGAAGTGGAAGGACTCGTAGTAGAAGCCGAAGAAGTCCCGCAGCCAGCCGACCTTCGCGACGGCGTGGTTGGCCCAGTGCTCGATGTCGATGTGCAGGAAGCGTTCGATGTCGAGGACGATGTGCCCGTGGTGCTCGGCCCGGGCCCGGCCGCCGGAAATGGTGCCGCCGGTCGCGGCGAGGCGGACCTGCTGGTAGGCGGCGTAGACAACGCGCATGAGCAGCAGTTCCAGCAGCAGGTTCGGGCGGGTCAGGACCCGGCGGAGGTAGGGCAGGAGGGGGACGCGTCGGAAGCGGGGCGGGGCGGCCGGGGCGTACTGCGTCGGGGTCGGGGTCTGGTAGTGGGGGGACGTCCGGGAGAGGAAGGGGGCGGCCGTGGCGGCGGTGAGGGCCGCGAGGAGGACAAGGTTGTCGCGCAGCGGGAACAGCACCGACATGTGCGGCAGCATCATCTTCGCCGGGAGGGTCGTCACCAGGATCATCGCGACCGGCCAGACGTAGCGGTCGGAGGCCCGCCTGCCGACCCGGCCGACCATGGCGAGCAGCACCCACAGCAGCTGGTGCTGCCAGGCGGTGGGGGACACGGCGACGGCGGCGCAGCCGGTGATGGCGACGGCGAGCAGCAGCTGCCCGTCGTGGGCGTAGTGGACGGCGCGGCGCAGGCCGAGGGCGGCGACGGCGGCGCCGAGCAGGAGGAAGAGGGTGATCTCCAGCGGGCCGGTGAGGCCGAGGCGGAGCAGGGCGCCGTGCAGGGACTGGTTGCCGAGGGCGTCGGCCTTGCCGCCGAGGCCCGTCCCGGCCATGTGGTGCACCCAGTACGTGTACGAGTCGTGCGGCAGCGCCGCCCAGGCGAGCGCGGTGCAGGTGGCGAAGGTGCCGGCCGTGGCGACGGCGGCCCGGCGGCGTCCGGTGAACCACATCAGCGGGGCGAAGAGCAGCATGGCCGGCTGCAGGGCGGCGGCCAGGCCGATACACAGCCCGCTCTGCCGCTCGCTGCGTGCGGTGAAGCAGCCGAGCAGGACGAACAGCACCGGGATGATGCTGGTCTGGCCGAGCCACAGGGCGTTGCGGACGGGCAGGGACAGCATGAGCAGGCTGATCGCGACCGGCGCGGCCAGCAGGGAGGTGCGGCGGCCGATCGGCTGGGGCAGTGCGCGGGCGGCGACCAGGCCGAGGGCGACGACCAGCAGCAGCGTGCCGAAGGTCCAGCCCCAGCCGAGGGCGGCCTGCGCGGAGCGGGTGAGGGGTTTGAGGACCAGGCCGGCGAAGGGGGTGCCGGTGAACCGGGTCGAGTCGTAGAGCGATCCCTTCACATGGAGGACGCCGTGCGGGCCGACCCAGGTCTCCAGGTCGGTCAGCCGCTCGGTGCTCGGCGTGGTGAGGACGACGGCCAGTTGCCGTACCGCGAGGATCGTCGCCACCGTCCACAGGGCGAGCCGGGCCGCGAGCAGCCGTTCGTCTGCCGCGCCGTTTCCGAGGGTGTCCGCCGGTCGCCCGCTGTGCTCCACGTTCGCCACGCCTCGCCGGCCTCCCGCCCCGTAGGTCCCGGCGTTGTTCACGCCGAGTTCTTCCGCGAACCCTATGGGGCTCGCATCCCCCCGGAGAAGGACGCGGGCCACCCCCGCTTCACCTGACGTCCGTTCTCCTTTTGTCCGGATGACGACGGTCAGGGGTAGGGGTGGTTGCCCTCACGTGGCGCGACAAGGATCACAGCCGAGGGGTGGCATGACGCGCGCCGAGCGGGCAGACGTACCTGCGTATGCGCCGTTTAGCTGCACTGTGCAACTAACCGCATACGCGCCGTAAGGGGCCGAAGTCCCCCTATGGTCGGTTTTCGGCCCGTTTCCCGGCAGTGTCGCCGTACGGGCCGCGCCTCTGTCCCCGTCGAAAGGTAGGCGAGCCCCGTTTTGGCGACCGCCACAGCCGTCTCCCCGTCCCTGAAGACCCCGCCGAGGGCCGTACAGGCCCCGGCCGACGTCACCGTGACCGACCCCGCGCTCGTCAAGCGCGCCGTGAAGGCGGCCGCGCTCGGCAACGCGATGGAATGGTTCGACTTCGGCGTCTACAGCTACATCGCGGTCACCCTGGGCAAGGTCTTCTTCCCGTCCGGCAACCCGACCGCGCAGCTGCTGTCGACATTCGGCGCCTTCGCGGCGGCCTTCCTGGTCCGTCCGCTCGGTGGCATGGTCTTCGGCCCGCTGGGCGACCGCGTGGGCCGCCAGAAGGTGCTCGCCCTCACGATGATCATGATGGCGGCGGGTACGTTCGCGATCGGCCTGATTCCGTCGTACGCGACGATCGGCGTGGGCGCGCCGCTGCTGCTCCTGGCCGCCCGGCTGGTGCAGGGCTTCTCCACGGGCGGTGAGTACGCGGGCGCGTCGACCTTCATCGCCGAGTACGCCCCCGACAAGAAGCGCGGCTTCTTCGGCAGCTGGCTGGAGTTCGGCACGCTGGCCGGTTACATCGGCGGCGCGGGTCTGGTCACCCTGATGACCGCGCTGCTCTCCTCCGACGACCTGGTGTCGTGGGGCTGGCGCATCCCGTTCCTGATCGCGGGCCCGATGGGCATCATCGGCCTGTACCTGCGGATGCGGCTCGAGGAGACCCCGGCGTTCGCGGCGGAGGTCGAGAAGGCGGAGGCTTCCCGGCCGAAGGTGCCGCTGCGCGAGATGGTGGCGGGCCAGTGGAAGGCGCTGCTGCTGTGCATGGGCCTGGTGCTGGTCTTCAACGTCACCGACTACATGCTGCTGTCGTACATGCCGAGCTATCTGACCAGTGAGCTGAAGTACGACGAGACGCACGGGCTGCTGGTCGTGCTGGGCGTGATGGCCCTGATGATGATCGTCCAGCCGTTCGCGGGTGCGCTGACCGACCGGATCGGCCGGCGTCCGGTGATCGCCGCGGGCTGTGCGGGCTTCCTGTTCCTGTCCGTCCCGGCGCTGCTGCTGATCCGCCAGGGCAGCCTGCTCGCTGTCGCGCTGGGCATGGGTGCGCTGGGGCTGCTCCTGGTGTGCTTCACGGCGGCCATGCCGGCCGCGCTGCCCGCTCTCTTCCCGACGCGGGTGCGGTACGGCTCCCTGTCCATCGGCTTCAACGTGTCCGTGTCCCTGTTCGGCGGGACGACTCCGCTGGTCGTGACCGCGCTGATCGGGGCGACGGGGAACATGATGATGCCCGCGTACTACATGATGGCCGCGGCTGTGGTGGGCGGGTTCGCCGTGTGGCGGATGTCGGAGTCGGCGGGACGGCCGCTGCCGGGTTCCGCCCCGGCGGTGGAGGGTCGCCCAGCGCCGTAGCCCCGCGCCCCTGGGGAGTTGCAGCGCCGTCGGCCTTGTAGTGCCGCCGCCAGCGCCGGAACCGTTTACAGGGCGGCACCGTCTGTTGCCCTGTGAATCGCGCCCGAATACTCAGCCTGCTCCTCACCCTCCTCGGCATCCAGCTGACCTGGCTCATCGCCCCGGCCTACGCCTGCGGCTGCGGTGCGATGGTGCCGGACCCCGCGACGCAGATCTCCGTGGCCAACGAGCAGTCCGTGCTGCGCTGGGACGGCCGCGAAGAGCAGATCGTGATGCGGCTGACAGTGAACGGCGACGCGCGACACGCCGCCTGGATCATGCCCGTCCCGCACCGCGCCACCGTCCGCCTCGGTGACCCCGCCCTCTTCGACCAGCTGGCCACCGCCATCGCCCCGGTGCACCGCACCCGCGACTACTTCTGGCCAAAAAACGGCGACTGGCCCTTCGACGACCGCGACATGGCAGCCGACGCCCCCGCCCCCGGCGCCGACGGCGGCGTCGGGGTGGTCGGCCGCCAGCGGCTCGGCCCCTTCGACGTGGCCCGGCTGACCGCCACCGACCCCGCCGCACTCGGCGACTGGCTGCACACGCACGGCTTCTCCCTCCCCGCCCGTCTGAAGACGGCCCTGCAGCCGTACGTCGACCGGCACTGGGAGTACGTGGCCGTCCGCCTCGCCCCGGACACCGGCGACGGCAACGGCACCGCACTGCACGGCGCGCTGGACCCGATCCACCTCACCTTCGCCGCGGACGGCCCGGTGTACCCGATGCGGCTGTCCCGCCTGGCGAGCCTCCCGCAGTCGCTCGGCCTGTACGTCCTCGCCGCGCACCGCATGGAGACCCGCTCGGCGATCGGCGGCCTCCAGCCCAGCGTGGTCTTCGCGGGCCGCCTGCACGCACACGGCGACGCCCTCGGGAAGCTGGCCGCGGGCACGCCGTACCTGACCGCGCTCACCCAGCGGTTCCCCGACCCGGCCCGTATCTCCGGCGACCACGAGCTGCGCCGGGCCGCCGCCGACACCCCGGTCCAGCAGGTGATCTACGACTACCGGATGCGCGAGATCGCCGGGATCCCGGCCTGGCTGCTCACCGTCGGCGGCGTCCTGCTCGTGATCGCGGCGGGCATCGCCGTGATCGTCGTACGGAGCCTGCGGGCGGTGAAACGGCCGACGATCACCCCGTCGGCGCCCATCGGCTGAGACGATGTCGGCGGGAAGGGCAGACACTCGGGAAAGGCAGCGGGACCATGAGCGACTCCCCACTCTGGGACGACGTCGACGACTACTTCACCAGCCAACTCGCCCCCGATGACGAGGCGCTGCAGGCGGCCCTGCGCGAGAACGAAGCCGCGGGGCTGCCGGACATCGCCGTCACCGCGACACAGGGCAAGCTCCTCCAGCTGCTCGCCCAGGTGCAGGGCGCGCGGCACATCCTGGAGATCGGCACACTCGGCGGTTACAGCACGATCTGGCTGGCCCGGGCCCTGCCCGAGGACGGCAGACTGGTGTCGCTGGAGTACGACCCCAAGCACGCGGAAGTAGCCACCCGGAACCTCGCCCGGGCCGGCCTGGACAAGATCGCGGAGGTGCGGGTGGGCGCGGCCCTGGACTCGCTGCCCCAGCTGGCCGACGAGAATCCGGCCCCGTTCGACCTGGTCTTCATCGACGCCGACAAGGCCAACAACGAGCACTACGTGGAGTGGGCGCTACGGCTCACCCGCACCGGCAGCCTGATCGTCCTGGACAACGTGGTACGCGGCGGCCGGGTCGCCGACGCGGGCAGCACCGCACCCGACGTGGTGGGCACGCGCGCCGCGATCGAGCTGATCGCCTCCCATCCACGCCTGAGCGGTACGGCGATCCAGACGGTCGGCACCAAGGGCTACGACGGCTTCGCGCTGGCCCGCGTCCTGGCCTGAGCCGCCGCCGCGATCGCTGGGCTAGTGGCTCAAACCTCGTGGAAGAAGCCGACGTTGACGCTGCGCGGCGCGGTGCGGTCCTGGACGACGATCTCGCCGGACCCGCCGTGCGGCAGCCGTACGGTCGCGCCGTAGCCGAGGGGCTGGGCGTACTCCCCGACGGCCAGCCGTACTTCGGAGGCCGGGTCGGCCTGGGAGCCGCGCAGCCAGGTGAGTTGCCAGCCGCCGTCGGGGCCGCACAGGAACTCCAGGTGCACCCGGGAGACGAACAGCCAGTCCTCCGGGGTGACCAGCCGGCACACGGAGGCGTCCCGGCCGACCCGGAGCACGGCGCCCGGCTCGCTCGGCGCGTCGGCCATCGTCATGCCGGCCGTGGCGCCCGCGTCGGCCCCGGAGACGGTGGCCATGGTGAGTTCGAGCACGCGTGTTCCCCCTGTGACGTCCCTGCACGGCGGCCGGATTGTCGTACCGCCGCCGCATGATAAAACGCCCGGCCGGGCCGCGTCCGGCACAATGGGTTCATGACCGAGCGAAAGCCACCCGGGGTGCCGTTCGAGTCCTGGGTCGACAAGCAGATCCGTGACGCGCAGGGGCGCGGCGAGTTCGAGCGGCTGCCCGGCACGGGCGAGCCGCTGCCCGCCGACCTCGACGCCGCCTACGACGAACTGTGGTGGGTCAAACGGAAGATGGCGCGCGAGGGCCTGTCCGTCCTGCCTCCCGCCCTCGCCCTGCGCAAGGAGGCCGAGGACGCGCTGGCGGCGGCGTACGCTGCGCCCTCGGAGCGGATGGCCCGGAAGATCATCGAGGACGTCAACGTCAAGATCAAGGACATGATGTTCAAGCCGCCGCCCGGTCCTCCGCTGGGCAAGAAGCCGTACGACGTCGAGGAGGTCGTACGCGAGTGGCGGTCACTCAGAGGTGCAGCAGACGCCCGGCCAGCTCCCGGTAGTCCTTGAGGGCCAGCCTGAGCTGCTCGGTGTCGGTCTCGGACCCCGGGCCACGGTCCTCGGAGGCCTCCCAGGAGCGCCGCAGCGTACGCCGCCGCCGCGCCACGGCCTCACCGAACCGCGTCGCGATCTCCTCCACCACCCGATCGGCCTCCTCCACGGCCCCGTGAGGCCGGTCCACGAACCCGGCAGCCACCTCCCGTATCCGCCGCTCCCACCGGTCCGTCTCGTCATGCGACAGCAGCGGCGCACCGGTACCGGAGGGGGCGGGTCCCGCCTCGCCGACGGTGCCCGCGCGTCCCGGTGCCGTCGGCCAGGTGTCCGGCGCCCGCGACTCGGTCGTGTGCGCCTCGCGCCCGGTCACATCACCGGGAGAGGGCACGCCCAGCCCGTCGTCGGGCATCGAACTCTCACCCGCCATTCGGCCTTCGCTCGGTACGGGTTCCCTTCCGGGGCGGGGTGGGGGTTCGGCGGTGGTGTTGGCGGATGCCAGGTCTTCCGTGCCGGGTCGTAGGCCCTCGGTGTCGGCCGGACCCGGTGGGTGTGCGGGTTCCGGACGGTGGGTGGGGGCATCCTCTGGTGTGCGGTCGTCGGCTGTCAGGCCCTCTCTGCCGGGGCCGGGGCCGGGCTCCTCAGCGCTTCGGCCGCGCGCGGTGTTCATGCCCGCCGGGCCCGGAGGGTGCGGTGGTGCGTCCTCCGGGGTGCGGTCGTCGGGGAGGCGTTCCTCCGGTAGGGGGTCCCTTGGGACGTGTGCGTCCTCGGGGGTCCAGTCCTCGTCCGGTGGCTGCGGGATGCGGCCGGTGGGGCGTTCGTCGCCGGGGCCGCTCGTCGTCCTGTCCGACATGGCCGTCAACTTTCCTTCGCGTGGCTCCTGCCGAGGGCCCGAGAGCCATGGGCCCGGTGGCGGCCCGAGCCGCCCCCGCCGACCTGGGTCAGGTCGTCGAAGAGGGCGCGGGCGCCGACGAGCGCCGTACGCATCTCCTCGGTCCCGGAGCCGGCCTCGGTCATCGCGTCGCTCGCCCCGGCGCGGGCGACCCGATGCACCTGCCGATAGCCGTCGACGTGGTCGGCGTGGTGCACGGACAGCGCGGCGAACTGCTCCTCGTAGTGCCCCCCGTCCGGGTAGCCGCGCGCGACGGCGAGCTCCGCGAGCAGCCGGTCGGCCTCGGCCACCGCCTGCCGCGGCGCGTCGACGAAGTGTTCCTGTACGGCCGTCCAGCGAGCCTCGTACCGCTCGCGCCCGGCCGGGTCCAGCGGCCGTTCCCGCAGGTCACCATGGTGTTCGACACGCTCGGCCAGCTCCCGTTCGGCGGCCTTGGTGTCCCCCTCGTGCAGGGCCACGGTCCGCTCGTACTCGGGCCCGAAACGCTGCTTCAGACCGGGCCCGCGCCGGCCGCGGCCACGCAGGATCAGGGCGGTGGCCGCACCGACGACCACGACCGCCACGATCACCACCAACACGATCATGCCTGTGGACATGGCTGCCTTCCGATCCGGCCGGCCTCACTGACCGGCTCCCCCTCCGGGTGACCCGGAAGGGGAGCCACAAACGGCACTCAGCCTGCGAAGCGGCGCAGTCCGGTCACCGACCAGACCGTCGCGATACGCCCGTCCACCACCTCCAGCAGATCGATCCCGCTCTTCTGCGTGCCGTCCGCCAGGGTCACGTACCAGCAGCAGGCGACCCGGCCCAGCTCGCCGTCCACCAGCGGCGTTCCGTCGACGGCGTACCGCAGTCCCGGCTTCTCCTCGCGGAAGTCGGAGACCAGGCCGACGATCCCGGCCGGGCCGTGGACCTCGTCGGTGACGGCCCCCCTCTCGGGATCGTTGGCGAAGCGGATGCGGAAGCCGGGGGCGAGGAAGGCCTCCGGGTCGCTGAGGTCGCCGTTCCACAGCGCGGTCCAGCGGTCGAAGAGGGCGATGCCGGTTGCCTGCGAGATGAGTGCTGGTGTCGATGTTGATGTCGATGTCGGTGTCATGGGCATCAGCTTCCGCTCGGCCCGCGACACCCCCCTGTCGGTGATTGCCGTCACATCACGGTCGCCGCATCGAGCGGTACGACATCGGAGCCGAGGGTGTCCAGGGCGGCGAGGTCGACCGCTCGGTGCGGGACCCGCTCGTCCAGGGCCGTCGCCGTGCGGACCCGGTCCAGCCGGAAGCCGCGCGGTGCGTCCCGCAACCGGCACCAGCCGGCCAGATACCAGTGCTCGGCGCCGCCGAGGAAGCCGAGCGGTTCCACGTCCCGCGCGGTGACCCGGCCGGCGGCGTCGGCGTACTCCAGGCGCAGCACCCGGCCCGCCGTCAGCGCCTCCCGGAGCGCGGCGGGCACCGCGGGTCCGGCGGGCGGCGCCGGGCGGGCGGCCGGCACGAGCAGCCGTACCCGGCCGGTCAGCTCGGCCGCCGCCCGCCGCTCCCGTTGCGGCAACACGGCCAGCACCTTGTGCAGCGCGCTGCGCGCGTCCACCGCGAACGGCGTCCCGGCGAGGGCCTGCAGCCCGACGGCGAGGGCGGTCGCCTCGGCCGGGGTGATGGTCAGCGGCGGCAGCGTGCGTTCCCGGTCGAGGACGTACCCGCCGCTGCGGCCCGGCTCGGCGTGGATGGGCACCCCGGACTGCTGCAACGCGGCCAGGTCCCGCTCGATCGTGCGGACACTGACCTCGAAGCGCCGGGCGAGCGCACGGGCGCTGCGGGGGCGGGGAGCGGCGGCGCGCAGCTCCTCGACGAGGGCGTAGAGGCGGTCGGTGCGGTTCACGGCAGACAGTCTGCGGAACATCCGGCCGACGGGGCCGCAACTGCCCAGGGACGGGGCCCGTGTCGATACGCGGCTCCGCCGGGTGGGCGCGACCAACCGCGACCAACGGCAACCAGCCGCGCCGAACCCCGGTGAGCGGCGGTCAGCTGACCCTGGCCGTCGCCCCGTTGCGCGGGCGTTCGCGCTCGGTGCCGCACAGTTCGCCGGTGAGTTCCCTGACGAGCTGGGTCAGGTCGGTCGAGCGGCCGGGCTGCCACCAGTCGCCGAGGAGTTCGGCGAGGGACTCCTCGCGGGCCTTCGCGAGCCGTTCGGCGACCTCGCGGCCGGACACGGTCAAGTACAGGTCCAGGCCCCGGCGTTCGGCGAGGTGCCGTTCCTCGACCTGGCGGGCGGCGGCGAGGACCGCCTCGAGCGGGACGGGGCTGCGCTCGGCGAGCACGGCCGGCTCGACCGAGCCGTACTTGCGGATGCGCAGCAGCATCCAGCTGGCGGCGGGCAGCAGGTCGTACCCGGCCCGTTCGGTGATCTTCCGGTAGACCTCGCGGCGGCCCTCGCGGGTGCCGAGCAGCGACAGGGCCCGGCTGCACTCGTCGTAGGAGGACCGCTCGACCGGGTTGGGCGGGATGGTCTCGGAGACGTCCGGCGCGGTGACCGAGCCGCGCAGCCGGTCCTCCTTCAGGAACCAGGCCAGCAGGAAGCCGAGGAGGGCGACGGGGGCGGCGTAGAGGAAGACGTCGGTGATCGCGGCCGCGTAGGCGTGCAGGGCTGCCGGGCGCAGGGTGGGCGGCAGGGCGGCGATGCCGCGCGGGTCGGACTTGAGGGCGTTGGCGGACACGCCGGGGGGCAGGCTCACGCCCCGGAAGGCGGCGGCGAGCTTGTCGCCGAGGCGGCTCGCGAAGACCGTGCCGAAGATCGCCACGCCGAAGGAGGCGCCGATGGAGCGGAAGAAGGTCGCGCCGGAGGTGGCGACGCCGAGGTCCTCGTACGACACCGCGTTCTGCACGATGAGGACGAGGACCTGCATGACCAGGCCGAGTCCGAGGCCGAACACGAAGAAGTAGGTGCTCATCCGGGCGGTCGAGCTGTGCTCGTCGAGCCGGTGCAGCAGAAGCAGTCCGATGGCGGTGACGGCGGTGCCGGTGAGCGGGAACACCTTCCAGCGGCCGGTACGGCTGACGATCTGCCCGGAGACGGTCGAGGACAGCAGCAGGCCGAACACCATCGGCAGCATGTGCACCCCGGACATGGTCGGCGAGACGCCGTGCACGACCTGGAGGAAGGTCGGCAGGTACGTCATCGCGCCGAACATGGCGAAGCCGACGATGAAGCTGATGACGGCGGCGAGGGTGAAGGTGCGGATGCCGAACAGCTTCAGCGGCAGCACGGGTTCGGCGGCCCGCCGCTCGACGGCCACGAACGCCACGCCGAGTACGACACCCAGCACGGCCAGCCCGATGATCTGCGCCGAGCCCCAGGCCCATGTCGTACCGCCGAGGGAGGCGACCAGGACCAGACAGGTGGCGACGGCGGCGATCAGGAAGGTGCCGAGGTAGTCGATGACGTGGTGGGCGGTGCGGCGCGGGATGTGCAGGGCGGTGGCGATCACGGCGAGCGCGACGACGCCGACGGGGAGATTGACGTAGAACACCCAGCGCCAGCTCAGCTGCTCGGTGAACAGCCCGCCGAGCAGCGGGCCCAGCACGCTCGTCGCACCGAACACGGCCCCGAACAGGCCCTGATAGCGCCCGCGTTCACGCGGCGGCACGATGTCGCCGACGATCGCCATGGACAGCACCATCAGCCCGCCGCCGCCCAGCCCCTGCAGGGCGCGGAACCCGATCAACTCGGCCATGTTCTGCGCCATGCCGCACAGCGCCGAGCCGACGAGGAAGATCACGATGGCGGTCTGGAACAGCCGTTTCCGGCCATACTGGTCGCCGAGCTTGCCCCACAGCGGGGTCGCGGCGGTCGAGGCCAGCAGATAGGCGGTGACCACCCAGGACAGGTGCTCCAGGCCGCCGAGGTCGCTGACGATCGTGGGCAGCGCGGTCGAGACGATCGTCTGGTCGAGCGCGGCGAGCAGCAGCCCGAGGAGCAGGGCGCCGATCGAGACGAACACGTTGCCGGAGACGTGCTCGGCGGCCCGCATCTCCTTCTCCGCGCCGTGCGTGTCCAAGGCCATGGAGACCTCCCGGGACTCTGGGGCTCGAGTGCACCTCTTCCATCGTGGTCGGTGTCACCGTTTATGGCCTGTTGAGTCCCGCGTTTCCGGCGGCGGATGCGAAGAAGATGCGCATAGTGTCGGGAGTTCGTGAGGGGAGGGACGAACACGTGACTGAATCCGAGGGCCACACCTGCCCGGAGTGCGGCACACCGAGGGGCCCGGACCGAAGCCCGTCCTGCGACTGCACCGAGCGCACGGCCGAGGCCCTGCGCGAGACCCGCACGGCCGAGGCGGCAGCGGCGGAGGACTTCCATCCCTTACGGATACGGCCGTATGTGACCGCGGCAACCGACGAGCCCCACCCCGTGGAAACGGCAGGGGCAGGGGGCGTTGGCCCACCGGACACGAGCGGTGCGCTCACCGGCACCGACGGGGCACCGACCATGACGGGTGCGACATCCGACACGACTTCACGAGCACCGGCGGCTGCACCGGGCTTGCCGGGCGCGGGGGAAACTCGGGTATCGGCGGATGCGCCGGGCTTGACGGACGCAGGGGAAACGCGGGTGTCGACGGCTGCGCCGGGCTTGACGGGCACGGGCACGCGGGTGTCGATGGCTGTGCCTGGCTTGCGACCCGAGGCGGAGACGGGGCCGGGGCCGACCGTGCCTGGCTTGCCGCCCGAGGCGGAGACACGGCCGGGGCCGACCGATCCCGGCTTGCCGCCCGAGGCGGAGACACGACCGACGCCGACGACTTCCGGCCGGCAGCCGGACGCCGAGACACGAC
>NZ_JBSFGB010000007.1:132808-207531 GCF_053596375.1 Streptomyces sp. NPDC001709
ACCCACGCCGACCGTCCACGGCATGCCACCCGAGGCGGAGACACGACCGACGCCGACGACTTCCGGCCGGCAGCCGGACGCCGAGACACGACCCACGCCGACCGTCCACGGCATGCCACCCGAGGCGGAGACACGACCGACGCCGACGACTTCCGGCCGGCAGCCGGACGCCGAGACACGACCCAGGCCAACCGCTCACGGCATGCCACCCGAGGCGGAAGCACGACCGACACCGGCAGCACCCGGTTTGCGGCCGAAGGCTGAGACACAACCCAAGCCAACCGATCACCGCCGCCCGCCCGACAAGGAGACACAGCAGTGGCCCGGCGGGGTCGACCTGCCGCTCAGGGAAGGAAGCACACGGCCCACGCCGACCGTGCCCGGGTTGCGGTCCGGGGACGTGACGCGGCCGGGTCCGGCCGTTGAGGCCACGCTGCCGTTGCGGCCGACGGCGGGGGCGGGCGTGGCCGATCTGCGGATGGGCGGGGAGGCCGGCGCCGACACGGGCGGCGGCACCGCCCGCGCCGGCGGGACGAGCAGGACCGGCGGCGCGGGCAGGGCGGATGCGATCGGCGGCGGCGGTGGGGCCGGTGTTGCGGAGGGCCCGGTCGGCGAGGCGGATCGGCGGCGGGGGCGTCGTACCGTTCTGCTGGCGGTCGCCGGGGCGGGTGTGGCCGTCGTTGCGGTGGCCGGGTTTGCGAATGGGCTGTTGGCGTACCACACGCCGTCCCGGGACCGGGCCGCTCATGAGGTCAGGGAGAGCATCCCGGAGGTGAGCACACCGGGTCCGGCGTCTCCGACGGCGCCCTCCTCCCCAGCCGTGCCCCGCTCGGCCGTGCCGTTGCCCTCCGCGTCGGCGAGCGTCCCGAGCCCGTCGGCCACGCCGTCCACGTCGCCGACCCCGTCCACTTCCGCCGCGAGCTCCCACCCCGCCTCACCCCCCGCATCCGCGACGGCCTCCGTCACCGCGCGCACCACCCCCGCCGTCACCCCGGTACTGCGACCCGGCGACAACGGCCCGGAGGTGGCCGAACTCCAGCTGCGGCTACGGCAGTTGAACCTCTACGGCGACGAGATCAGCGGCAGCTACACCCACCCGGTCGAGGACGCCGTACGCAACTACCAATTGGCTCGCGGCATCCGGGGCGACGCCCTCGGGGTGTACGGGCCGGCGACGAGGAAGAGCCTGGAGGCTGAGACCTCGGAGCCATGAACAGCCCGCAGTCGGAACACAACGTCAGCCGACGCCCACCGAAACGCGACGTCAGCCGATGCGCAGCCGAATCGCCCCGTCGCCCGCCGTCTCGACCCGCACCCGCGTCAGATCCGGCACGGTCACATCGGGAGCATGGCGACCGGCACGGGGTCCGACGCCCACCACCGTCATACCGGCGGAGCGACCCGCCGCGATCCCCGCACCGGAATCCTCGAAGACCACACAGTCGCCGGGATGCACTCCCAGCTCCGCCGCGCCCTTCAGAAAACCCTCGGGGTCCGGCTTGCTCGCGCCGACCGACTCGGCGGTGATCCGGACCTCCGGGAGCGGCAGCCCGGCGGCGTTCATGCGCGCGGTGGACAGCGCGACGTCGGCGGAGGTCACCAGCGCGTGCGGAAGGCCGCGCAGGGAGGCGAGGAAGGCGCTCGCGCCGGGGATCTCGATCACGCCGTCGGTGTCGGCGGTCTCCTCGGCGAGCATGCGCGCGTTGTCGGCGAGGTTCTGCTCCACGGGCCGGTCGGGCAGCAGTACGGCCATGGAGGCGTGTCCCTGCCGGCCGTGGACGACCGTCATCACCTCGTCCCCGTCCAGCCCGTGCCGCTCGGCCCAGCGCCGCCAGATGCGCTCGACGACGGCGTCCGAGTTGACGAGGGTGCCGTCCATGTCGAGCAGGAGGGCGCGGGCGGTAAGGACGGTGGGCGTGGCGGTGGCCGTCATCGGCAGCTCCAGGAACGAAAGGCCCGTGATCGGGAAGGACAAGGCGGCCCCGCCCGCCGGTCAGGGAAAACGAGCGGGAGCCACTTTGTTCCTCCACGGTACAAAACCCGGAGCGGTCCCGCCACCACCCCCCGGAAGGGTTCACCGACCGTTCAGCTCGGCCGGACACGACCTGGGCTCAGCCCGCCACCGCCTCGTACAGGCTCCACACCCCGAGCCCGAGCATCAGCAGCGCCGCGATCTGGGTGATCAGCCGCAGCGGCACCCTCTTCATCAGCGCCTTTCCGCCGACGATGCCGAGTCCGGCGACGGCCCACAGACCGAGCACCGCGCCGAGTCCGACGGAGATCGGGTCGTCGTAGCGGGCGGCGAGGTTGGCGGTCATGATCTGGGTGAGATCGCCGAACTCGGCGACGAGGATCAGCATGAAACCCGTACCGGCGACCTTCCAGAAGGACTGGTCGGCGGGCTTCCTGATCTCCTCCTCGTCCCCGCCCTTCTGCAGCAGCAGCATCGCGGCGCCGCCGATGAAGAGGACGCCCGTGATGGCGTGCACGATCTGCTGGGGCAGCAGGGTCAGCGCGCTGCCGGCGGCGACGGCCAGCACGACGTGCAGCAGGAAGGCGGCGGCGACACCCGCGAAGACGTAGCTCGCGCGGTAGCGGGTGCCGAGGACGAGACCGGCGAGCGCGGTCTTGTCGGGCAGTTCGGCGAGGAAGATGACGCCGAAGACGAGCGCCGTCACGGTGATGCTGATCAAGGTTCCTCAATCGGTCGGGACTGCCCGCCGAGAGTGTGGTACGTCACGCGATGACACCTCGGCATGGCAGCACACTCGGCACCCGTGTCGTGGGACACGGGCGTGCACTGCTTGCCGAAGGTCTCGCTAGCGGCCCCGCGTGGGGTCCGCCTCCGGGCGCCGGCTCAGGCTGGCTGAGCAGTATGTCGACGGTCCGGCGAAGAGCTACTCCCCTTCTGCGCTCCCCATCGTAAGGGATGTGAAGGTTCTGCCCGAAACCCCGCCATGGATGTTGATATGACATGGACACGTCACTAGCTTCTTACCGGACGCTCACCCCACGGCAACACGGGCTCGCGAGCATTCCCTGGTTCGCGCCCCAAAACCCCAACCCCACAAGGGAGTTCACGCATGCCGAAGTTCTACGCGCGTCGACGGCTGAGCATACTCGCCGTCCTTACCGGACTCATAGCCTCCGCCGCCCTGTTCAACTCCCCGAGCGCCTCCGCCGCCCTCCCCACGCCGGTCAGCGCCGCCACCGCCCGCGGCTACCTCTCCCAGCTCACGGTCGCCACCGAGAACCGCACCGGCTACCAGCGCTCCCTCTTCCCAACCTGGATCACCATCTCCGGCACCTGCAACACCCGTGAGTGGATCCTCAAGCGGGACGGTACGAACGTCGTCACCGACTCCGCCTGCACCGCCACCAGCGGAAGCTGGTACTCCCCCTACGACGGGGCCACCTGGACCTCCGCCTCCGACGTCGACATCGACCACCTCGTCCCGCTGGCCGAGGCCTGGGACTCCGGCGCGAGCAAGTGGACCACCGCACAGCGGCAGGCCTTCGCCAACGACGTCACCCGCCCACAGCTCCTCGCCGTCACCGACAACGTGAACCAGGCCAAGGGCGACCAGGACCCGGCCACCTGGGTCCCGTCCCGCTCCGCGTACGTCTGCACGTACGTCCGCGCCTGGGTCCAGGTGAAGTACTACTACGACCTCTCGGTCGACTCCGCCGAGAAGACCGCCCTGACGAAGTACCTGGCGAGCTGCTGACCGGCCCCGCAGCGTCAACGCGCCCGGCGGCGCCGCCCAAGACGGGCGGCGCCGTTTCGGCAGTCGGAGGCCCCTACTACGGCCCCGCGACAAGCCACCTCAGGCCGCAAGCCGTCTCAGGCAGCAGGCCGCCGCCGCATCAGACAACCCCCGCCGCACCCGCGACAAACAAGGCAGCCACACGGACAGCCCCCACGAGCCAGGTGCGGCCGTAACCCCTGCAACGCCCCCCCGGCAAACCACCTCAAGCAGCAGGCCGTCGTCGCATCAGATAGCCCGCCGCCGCGCCCGCGGCGAACAGGGCGGCCACGGAGACGGCCGTGGCGAGCCAGGTGGGGCCGAGCCACTGGGCGCCGTAGTAGCCGAGGGCGGCGCTGTACGCGGCCCAGGAGACGCCGGCCAGGGCGGACCAGGGGACGAAGTCGCGGGCTCGGCGGTGGGCGGCGCCCGCGCAGAGGGAGACGACCGAGCGGCCGGCGGGGGCGAAGCGGGCGAGCACGACCAGCGCGCCGCCGCCCCGGGCCAGCGCATCGCCGAGACGTTCCTGCGCGGTGGTCAGCCGCCGGGAGCGGGCTATCGCCCGGTCCAGCCGCGCACCGCCCCGCCACGCCAGACGGTAGGCCACCAGATCGCCGAGGACCGAGGCGGTCGCCGCGGAGACGATCAGGGCCAGCAGATCCGGCACATCGTGCGGGACCCGGCCGGCCGCCGCTCCCGACCCCGCCGCCGCTGCCGTACCCGCCGTGATGACGAGCACGCCGCTCGGCAGCACCGGAACGAATACGTCGAGCAGAACGGACACGGCCACCGCGGCATAGATCCACGGTCCGGCGGCGAGTGACCCCACACTCTCGAACACGACGACTCCCCTTGTTCCCCCGTTGACAGACAGCCCTACAGCGTACGCCGAAGGTGTGACAGCAGGGCCTCTGGGGGCTCGGGTGACTCATGGGCCGTCATGGGGCCCTCCGCGGGCGTCCCTTCACCCGATCGGCAGCGCCCCGGCGGCGGAGCCGTTCCGTGCCCCTTAGCAATGGAGAGAGGCCTGTCCACGGAAATCAGGCAGACGTCTGGGAGAGACATCAGGCAGACATCCGGCAGACGTCCGGCAGACATCCAAACGAAACGGCGCATGAGCGCAGAAAAGGGTGGACATCATGGTGGCAGCCGTATACGCCGGGGCCCTCGCCGCAGCCCTGTTCGCGACCGGGAGCGGGAGCGGAAGCGCCCACGACTACTCACTGGAGAGGTCCGGCGTGTTCTCCCCGCCGACCGCGCTCGTGAAGTCGTCGGCGGTGACATACGACCAGGACCTGGTCCCGGCGGCCTCCTGGATCCGCGTCAGCCAGCGCACCGATGCGAGCGGTGCCACGACGGTCGAACTGCGCGTGACCGGCGTCAAACCCGGCCACCTCTTCGGGGCGCACATCCACCAGAAGGCCTGCGGCGCCGACCCCGCCGACGCCGGCAAGCACTACCAGAACCAGCCCGGCACGGACACCGCCCACGTCAACAACAAGAACGAGGTCTGGCTGGACTTCAAGTCCGGCATGGCCGGCACGGGCCGCGCCACCGCCACGCACACCTGGGCCTTCCGCAAGGGCGAAGCCTCCTCGGTGGTCATCCACAGCGAGCCCGGCACCATGGGCACCCGGGTGGCCTGCTTCACCGTGCCGTTCGGCGGAGCGTCGTAAGCGGGGGCGGCCGGCCGGCGTCCTGAGCGGGCGTGGGCCGACCGCACAGGACGGCGCCCTTCCCCCTCGTGGCGGGGAAGGGCGCCGTACGCATTCAGGCGGCTATCGGGGTCTGCTCGGCGGCGGACCGCCCGCCCTCGGCCGTGCGGCGGGCGAAGAGCCGGTCGAGGCCGAAGGCACCGGAGCCGGTGAAGACCAGCAGGAGGAACGCCCAGCAGAACAGGGCCGACAGCTCGCCGCCGTTCTGGATGGGCCACAGCGCGACCTGCTGGTGGACGTCGAAGTAGGCGTACGCCATCGAGCCCGAGGCGATCAGCGCGGCGCCGCGGGTGCCGAGTCCGAGGAGCACGAGGCCGCCGGCGACCAGCTGGATCACGGCCGCGTACCAGCCGGGCCAGGTGCCGGCCGGGATCGTGCCGCCCTGGGTGCCCATGGCACCGCCGAGGACGCCGAAGAGGGACGCGGCGCCATGCACGGCGAAGAGCAGGCCTACGACGATGCGGAAGAGCCCGAGGGCATAGGGCTGAGCGGAGTTGAGACGTGCGGACATGAAGGGGTTCTCCTCTTCGGTGTCGGTCGGGCCGGCCGGGGACGTGTGGTGTGTGTGGCCGGTCGTGGGGGCGGCGGTACCGAATGGAAGACCTAGGTTAGGGCTGCCTAATCGATGCTTGCAAGTTCAACATTTGGCCACGACTCCCGCTCCACCGACGGCCCTGTTTCGGCAAAGGCCGCACGCAGGACGGCCCGAGCGACCGCGTCGGCATCCGAAAGCGTGACCGAATCCACACCCGGCCGCGCCCCCGCCGCGGTCACCCAGTGCACCCCCTCCGTGGGCACACCGAAGGCGAACCGCCTTGTGTGGACGGTCGCCTGACGATCGATCAGGTGATACGGCCGCTGGGTCACATCCAGTCCCCCGGTCTCGTAACCGTCCACCGTGTGCGGTCGGCAGCCGCCGTCCGCGAGCAGCCCGGCGAGCAACTCGTCGGCCGTGCGCCGCAGATCGGGCTCCGGGAGACGTGCCTCTATGAGAGTCGTCACACGGACACCGGAACCCGGCACGTCCGGCGAGTACGCCACCCAGGCCCGCTCCTCGGCACGGACCCGGAGGCCCGGTCCCAGCACCTCCACCACGCCCGCCTCCAGCAGAGCCGCCAGTTCCTCGATGCGGCGCCGGGGCGGCCCGATGGACAGAAAGGCGTTGAGCGGGGTGTACCAGCCGTCCAGGTGCCCGCGCCGAGAAGCGCCGCTCAGTCCGCCGTGGTCGACCACCAGCCGTATCTCGTTGCGCAGGTCGCGCAGCACGTCGAGGGCCGCCTTGAGCGGGCCCCGCACATTGCCCAGGGCGGCCTGCGCGGCGTCCTCGCGCAGATACTCCAGCAGCCACGCCCGCCACTGCCCGGGGTCCGTGAACTCTCGCTCCCCGTAAGGCCGGGCAACTCGCTCCCAGCACCACCGCTCGTCCATGCCGACTGCGAACTCGTCCAGGATCAGCGCCTCTCGGGGATCACCATGGGGTACGGCGAGAAAGCGCTCGGTGAAGCCGGCGCGGCCGGTACGGGTGGTACGGCCGGTGTCTTCGGTGAGGGCGCGGTAGTAGACCGTCTCCACCTCCTTCGCGACCAACGGCCATATCTCCGCGAGGAAATCGGGCGCCTCACCGGAGTCGGCACGCTTGCGGAAGCCCGCGATCACCTCCGGCGTGAGCAGCAGCGGGGTGTGCCGGCCGTACTGGCCCTTGGCGTTGTCGCCGCGCGCCTGGTACGGCACCCCGCGCCGTGAACCGGCGTACAGGCGGGGCTCCCGGCCGGAGGGGAGATAGCGCAGGGCGCCGCCGGAGCCGTTCGGGATGAACCGGCCGCCGCGGCCGCTGGTGAAGAGGGCGAGGTAGTCGAAGAAGTTGAGCCCCAGCCCGCGCAGCAGCACGGCCTCGCCCGGTCGTACGGCGTCGAGCTCGACGTCGGCCGGGTTGGCGGGCGGGACGTGGGTGAGGCCGTGCCGGGCGGCGTACGTGGCGGTGCGCCGTTCCTCCGCGTTCGCGGCGGTGGGCAGATGGCCCTGGGCCAGGACCACCGCGGCCAGGCCGGACAGTACGCGGCCGTCGTCGAGAGTGACGGTCTGTCGGCCGTCGGGGTCGTCGTCCAGCCGTACGGCGCGGGCCCGGTGGGTCTCGACACGGATCGCCTCCGGGGCCTCACGGACGGTCCGGGCGAACACCCACTCCAGGTAGCGGCCGTAGTGCGCGCGGGTCGGATAGTCGTCCGGGCCCACCTCGCCGTCCGCCCACTCGTACAGGCTGGGGCCGGGGCGGACGGGGCCCGCGCAGTCCACGCTGTCGTCCGTGAACAGCGTCACCTGGCCGGCCACGGTGTTCATCAGCAGCTCGGCCGGCTGCGAGCTCCGCCAGACCCGGCCGGGGCCGGGCGGCGCCGGGTCGATGACATGGACCGTCAGCCGGACACCAGGCGGAAGCAGCTCCGGCGCGGAGGCGCACAGGCGCTCCAGCACGCTGGTTCCTCGCGGTCCGGCGCCGACCAGGGCGACGGAGGCCGTGGGGGGGTCCTGGGTCGGTGCCAAAGGGGGTCTCCCGGGCGATTGGCGTCCGCCGGCTTAAGCGGACGGGGCGCTTCATCATGCCCGGTGTGCGTGAACGGCCTTGTCTGCGGCCCGAGTTGTCTGTCTTGCCGGCGTTTGGGGGCAGGTGCGGATAGTTGTGGTCAGGTGCGGATTGTGGGGGGTGGTGCGGGGATTCGCCGGGGTGCGGGTGCCTGCCCCCGTACCTCCAGGCTCCCGAGCAACTCCGCCGTCGCCTCCGCCACCGCGGTCACCGCGCGGTCGAAGGCCTCGCGGTTGTGGGCGGCGGGGGCGCGGAACCCCGAGATCTTGCGTACGTACTGCAGCGCGGCGGCGTGGATGTCCTCCTCCGTGGCCTCACCGGGCAGCACGGGCGGACGCAGCGTCTTGATACTCCGGCACATGCCCCCAGTCTCACGCACCCGGCGCCCCGGTGCGATGATCACGTCGAAGGCGGCCACCGGCACCCGGGGCCGACCGTTGAAAGGAAGCCTCATGGCAACCAAGAACACCGTGGCCGTCCTCGGCCCCGGCGGCACCGGCGGCCTGCTCGCCGCCCTGCTCTCCCACTCCGGCCACCGCGTCATCTGCCTGGCCCAGGACCGCACGGCCGACACCCTGCGCCGTACCGGAATCACGGTCCGCAGCCCGCAGTTCGGCGAGTTCACCGCCCCCGTCGAGACGGACACCGAGCTGCGTGAACCGGTGGACGCCTGCCTGATCGCCGTCAAGCACACCGCCCTGGACGCCGCTCTCACCCGCGTCCCGCCCGCCGCCCTGGGCGACGCCCTCGTCGTACCGCTCCTGAACGGCGTCGAACACCCCGCCGCCCTGCGCACCCGCTACCGTCCCGACCGCGTGGCCCCCGCCGTGATCCGCGTGGAGTCCACCCGCCTCGCCCCGGGCGTGATCGAGCACGGCAGCCCCTTCACGGAGATCGACCTCGCGGGCGACGGAGTACCGCGTCCCCTCCTCGACCGCTCGGCGGCAGCCCTCGCTTCCGCCGGCGTGACCGCCCGCGTGGTCGAGGACGAGACGGCGGCCCTGTGGGCCAAGATGGCCTTCCTCGCCCCGTTCGCCCTGCTCACCACCCGGTACGGCCTCCCGCTCGGCGAGGTCCGCACCCGGCACCGCCCGGAACTGGAGTCCCTGGTCGCCGAGACCGCGGCGGTCAGCCGTGCCTGCGGCGCCGCGGCCGACCCGGCCCGGGCCCTGGCCCGGTACGACGCCTTCCCGCCCGGCGCCAAGTCGTCCATGCAGCGCGACGCCGAGGCGGGCCGGCCGCTCGAACTCGACGCCATCGGCGGGGCGCTGCTGCGCGCGGCGGACCGGCACGGCGTACCGGTTCCGGTGACGACCCGACTGGTGGGCGAACTGCGGGCCGCCGGCCACTGAGGCCCCCCGTCCGGTCCGCCTGGGACTCGGCCACCCGTTCGCGTGAACCTCATAGCCGAACTCGCCCCCCAAAATCGAACAGGCGTAGCATTGCCGCGTGGCGACGACCTATGAATTCCCCAGTGACCTTCTCGCCGGTCAGGAGGAGCTGCATCAGGTCCGGGCCGAGCTGTCGGCTCTGCTCAAGCGGCTGCCCTGGTCGGTCGAGCCGGCCGACGGTTTCAGCGACGACACCGGCTGGCGCAAGGTGGAGCGGCCCGCGTCCCCGGGCTGGACGGCGGACGAACAGGCCGAGGTGGAGAAGCTGCGCCGCCGCGAGCACGAGCTCGCGGTGTTCGTCAGCACGCACCGTTTCTGGGCCGAGGTCGCGGCAGCGGACCGCGTGGACGCCCGCACCAAGCTGAAGCACGCCCACGAGCAGACAAGGGAGCAGACGGCGGACTAAGCGGAGCAGAAGAGGAGTGCACAAGGCAGAAGCCCTCGGCCATGCGGCCGAGGGCTTCTCGCTGGTGGGCGCGGACGGTTTCGAACCGCCGACATCCTGCTTGTAAGGCAGGCGCTCTACCCCTGAGCTACGCACCCGGACACCCGGGCTGCGCGCCCAGGACGAGTCGACAGCCTACCTTGCCGGGACCGGTGCACCGCAAACCCGTAAGGGATCGTGTGCGGGGGTAGCGGGGGTTATCCCCACCCCGGGTCCGGGAGTCTCCCGGATGCCCGGCCGGAGCGTGATCGCTTACGGTCGTCACAGTCCGACACACTCCGGCCGCCGCACCCGGCGGACCGGTTCAGGGGGAGATTTCGCATGACCCGTTCCGTTGCCGTCCGCACTGCCGCCATGGCCGTGGTCACCGGGGTGCTCGTCGCGGGAGTGAGCGCCTGCGGCGCCTCCGCCGACGACGACAAGCACCCCGACCACCGGTCCTTCGCGCTGCACGGCCGCACCCTCACCGTCGACTCCGACGACGCGGCGCTGGACGTCGTCGCCGCGAAGGGGACCAAGGCGGGGACGGTCCAGGTCACCCGGTGGTTCAAAGGGAGGGTCGTCGTCGGCGGCAGCCCCAGGGTGAGCTGGTCCTTCCAGCACGACCGGCTGGTGCTGCGGATGCACTGCTCCGGGTTCATAGCCGACTGCTCGGCCCGGTACCGCATCGAGGTGCCGCAGGGGGTCGGGGTCTCCGTCGACGACGGGAACGGCGGCGTGCAGGCACGCGGCTTCGCCGATCCGCTCGGCATCCGCACCAGCAACGGTTCCGTGCGCGTCACGGATTCCACCGGACCGCTCGACCTGCACTCGGACAACGGCCCGATCCGCGCGGACGTCTCCGCGCCCCGGGTGCGGGCCGAGACCAGCAACGGCCCGGTGGACCTCACCCTCGGCCGCGTGCCGGACCACGTGGACGTCACCAGCGACAACGGCCCGGTGACGGTCGCGCTGCCCCACGCCGCCTACCACGTGACGGCTGAGTCGGACAACGGAGGGGTGTCGGTGTCCGTGCCCCGGGACGACAAGAGCCCGCACGCCGTGTCCGCGGACTCCGCGAACGGGAAGGTCACGGTCCGAACGGCGAACTGACCGGCCCGTGTGTTCGTCTACAACGGGTGGGAGAATGACACCACCCACGGCGACGCACAGCACGGGAGAGGGATGTGACGGCGACACCGGGCACGCCAGCGACGCGGACGTACCCGCCGTCGACCGTCCGGGCCCGGTCCGGGTCCACGGCTCTGCGCGACACCCTCACCTTGATCAGCCTGCCGGTGCTGGCCGCGCTGGCCCTGCCCGCCGCGTTCGCGGGCGGCGGCACCCGGCGTTGGTTCGGCGGCCGGGCCGAGGGCCAGCGGGCCGAGGCGCAGGCGGCGAAGGACGCCGCGGCGGCCGCGTTCTACGAACTGGACACCGCCCAGCGGGATCTCAGGATCTCCATCGAGACCATCACGGCGGTGGACGACTCCCCCGCCGCCCGGGGTGCCGTCACCGACTTCGCGGCGCTCGGCCGGCGCATCGACGAGGTCAGCCAGCGGTACATCCAGGCCGTCGACGCCCATGACCTGGACCGGGACGACCTGGAGGCCTCGGCTGCCGCCCGGGCACGCTCGGAGCTGACGTCCGCCAAGGACGAGCTGCTCCGGGTCAAGCAGGAGCTGGACCGGTTCGGCGGCTCGCTCGGGCCGCTGCTCGGCAAGGCGGAGACCCAGCTGGCCCGGCTGGCGCCCGCGGTGGAGCGGGCCCGGCAGGCACTGCTGGGCGCGAGCAACGCCCTGGACGCCGTACGGGAGCGGGGTCTGCGCGCCGATGACCTGGCCGGCCGGCTCGCCGCGCTGTCCCCGGAGCTGACCAGGCTCAACCAGGGCGCGGGTCAGCACGGCGTGGCGCAGACGCTGGAGCGGGCCGAACGGGTGCAGCGGGAGGCCGGGGCGATCCGCGCCGAGGCCGAGCGGCTGCCGGAGAAGGCCGCCGAGATCGATCACCGGCTGGTCAGCCTGCGCACCCGGGCCCAGGCGCTGACCACCCGGGCCGGGCAGGTGGACCCGGTACTCAGCGAGCTGCGGCGCCGGTTCGCGGCCGCCTGCTGGCAGGACCTGCAGCAGGTGCCCGAGCAGGCCACGGAGAACGTACGGCAGGCCGAGCTGAAGCTCCGCGAGGCGCAGGCGGCGCGCGACGCGCAGCGCTGGGCGGACGCCACGTCGCTGCTGTCGACGGTACGGGCGCTGCTGAACACCACCGACGAGGCCGTGTCGGCCGCGGGTGAGCGGCTGCGGCGGTTGAACGAGGTGCAGAAGGATCCGCAGGCGGAGATCGAGCGGACCCGGTTCGCGATCCGGGACGCCCAGCGGCTGGCCATGACCGGCCGTACGACGCCGGATCCCCGGCACGCGCGTCCGCTGGACGATGCGGTGGCACGGCTGGAGCGGGCGATCGGGGCGTTGGAGGTGGGGCGGCATCCCGACTATTGGCACTTCCTGAGCGAGACCGATGCGGTACGGCTGGCCACCGCTCGGGTGGTGGCGCAGATTCGTGAGGAGCGCGGGGGCCACTGAGGCCCTGGGGAACTGCAGTCCCCTCGGCCGCATGGCAGCGTCCGCGTGTGTTGCCGCGTGAGTCGGGCAGGCGGATATTGGATGGACGCATGGCCTCCGCTAGCGCCCGAGGGAGGCGGATATGGCCACACACGCTGTGCACACGAAACCGCGGCGGCGGATGGAGTTCGACAAGCACCTTCCCGTCGACCACCGGCTGAACACGGTCTACCGGGTCGGCGCGGGCCTGATCGGCGCGTTCCTCGTCGTCTTCGGCGTCCTGGGTCTGATCAACCACATCGGTTTCTTCGACACCGGCGGTAACGCGGTGGCCGGGCTGAACACCAACGGCACGCTGAGCGTCCTGTCCATCGTCGTCGGGGCGATCCTGCTGGCCGGCATGGTGATCGGCGGGAACGTGGCGTCCACGTTGAACATGGTGTTCGGGGTGCTGTTCCTGCTGAACGGCTTCCTGTTCCTCGGCCTGCTCGACACCCCGAACAACTTCCTGGCGTTCAAGATCCAGAACGTGCTGTTCAGCTTCGTCGTGGGCCTGCTGCTGATGACTTTCGGCATGTACGGGCGGGTCGGCTCGACCCTGCCGCACGACAACCCGTACTGGCGGGCCCGTCACCCCGAGGCGACGGAGCAGGAGCCGCATGAGCAGCGCGGAGCCGGTTAATCTGTGGCCATGCCTCGCTATGAGTACCGCTGCCGCACGTGCGGCGACACGTTCGAACTCAGTCGGCCTATGGCGGAGTCCGCCGCACCCGCGAACTGCCCTGCCGGGCACGGCGACACGGTGAAGCTGCTGTCCACCGTCGCGGTGGGGGGTACGGCCGCCAAGACGTCCGCCCCTGCCGGCGGCGGGGGCGGATGTTGTGGCGGAGGGTGTTGCGGCTAGGCGGGAAGGTGCGTCGTCGGTTGCGGCACTAGGTCGGCTGCCGTGCCGCCCGTAGGAACTCCCGTACGATCCGCTCCCCCGCCAGTACCCCCCGCTCCGGCAGCGCGCTGATGTCCGGCGCGCTCCACCCGGTGTCCGCCAGCTCGCCGTGGCCCGGGCGCCAGCCCCGGTCGGCGGCGAGGAGGAGGTCGGCGTCCAGGAGGGAGTCGCCGGCCGCCAGCGTCAGCGCGGCGCCGGTGCGGCGGGCGACCTCCCGTACCGCCGCGCTCTTGGTGAGCGGCTTGGGGACGGCGTAGATCTTGCGGCCCTGGAGCGAGACGGTCCAGCCCCGGTTCTCCGCCCACACCGCCAGCTCCTTCACCCACTCCTCGGGCAGCAGCTCGCGCTCGACGACGAGATAGGCGAACAGATCCTCCGCGACGCGGTGCTTGCGCACCCAGGCGGGGTCGGCGCAACGCAGCAGATGCTCGCCGACCTCCGCCAGCGGCGCGCACTCGTCGGCGAGGCGGGCGAGCACACCGGCATGCCAGTCGGCGTCCGTCACCCCGTCGACCAGGAGATGACCGCCGTTGGCGCAGATCGCGTACTTCGGGGGCGGGCCGGGCAGGTTGATCCGCTGGTACTGCTTGCGCGTCCGGGTCGTCGTCGGCACGAAGAGGGCCGTGTCGCCCAGGTCGGTCAGCAGCTGGGCCGCCGTCTCGGTCATGTAGGAGAGCGGCCTGGCCTCGTGCACCTCCACACACAGCAGCCGGGGCGCCCGCGCGTCCGGCATGGTCAGCGCGAGGGCCGCGGAGGAGTAGATCAGCGTACGGTCGAGGTCGCTCGCCACCAGCACCGGCATCAGACGTTCACCGCCTTGCCGTCGGCGCCCGTGGCCCCGCGCGTGTACCTGGGGTGGATCAACCCGACGCAGGTGTACGGCAGTTCGGCGACCTCCTCGACGGGGACGCCCCTTTGTCCGGCGAGCAGGCGGACGTGGTCGAGGTCGGCGCCGGCCCCTTCGCGGGCCAGGATCTTCCAGGGCACCCGGCGCAGCAGCACCCGGGTGGTCTCGCCGACGCCGGGCTTGACGAGGTTCACGTCGTGGATGCCGTACTCCTCGCTGATCCGCTCGACCGCCCGCCAGCCGGCCCAGGTCGGGGTGCGCTCCTCGGCCATCAGCTCCTTGACCGCCGTGGCGACGGTGTCGGCGACCTCGGGGAAGCGGGCGGAGACGGCGTCGAGGAAGGCCACGGAGACATCGGCACCGGCCAGTTCGCGGTAGAACTTCGCGCCGTGGAAGTCGTCCGGGCCGACCAGGTCCGCGCGCAGGACCGTACGCGAAATCAGGCCGGATACGGTCGAGTTGAGGCAGGCGGAGGGTATGAGGAAGTCCTCGCGGGTGCCGTAGGTGCGCACACAGGAGCCCGGATCGGCGAGTACGGCGATCTCCGGGTCGAAGCCGGTGATGCCCTCCTTCTCCTCGAACTCCTCGATGGCCTGGGCGAGTTCGCGGGTGATGGCGCCCTTGCCGGTCCAGCCGTCGACGAAGACCACGTCCTGCGGGTCGTGGTGGGCGGCGAGCCAGCGCAGCGCGCCCGCGTCGATACCCCGGCCGCGCACGATCGACACGGCGTAGTGCGGCAGGTCGAGGCCGTGCCGGAACTGCGCCCAGCGGCGCATCAGGATGCCGACCGGAGTGCCGGCGCGGGCGAGCGAGACCAGCACCGGGCGCGGCGACCGCTCGGCGATGACGGCCTCGGTCACCACACCGACGGCCTGCGCGATCCGGGCCGCGGAGGCGTCGAGGGCCGTGTGGAACAGCTCCTGGTACTGCTCGCTCGGCTGGTACTCCACCGGCAGCGACTCGGCGTAGTGCGCGCCGCCGCTCTGGATGGCCTCCTCCCGCTCCTCGGTCGGCGCCTCCAGGGTGACGTCGGAGAGATCCTGGAGCAGCCAGCCGACCTCGTCGGGCGCGTACGAGGAGAATGCGGGACCACGGAGGGGCTCGGGCAGCATGGCCGGCCTTTCGGAAGCGTGCGGTACGTACGACGGGACGACCGCGAGCAGGACGTGCGGGGTGTGGGCGGCGAGGCGGGCCAGCAGGCCGCCGGGCGCGTGCAGGGCCGGTGTGTCGGCGACGGAGTCGACCACGGCGACGACGGCATCGAAGCCGCCGCCTGCGACGTTGTAGGCGTACCTCTCGCCGGGGCCGTCGGCCGGGTCGTCGTGGGCGGGGAAGACCAGCCGGCTGCGGATCGCGTACCCGGGGTCGTCCAGCGCCAGCACGGGCGAGCGGGTGGTGGTGGAGAACCGCACCTCGGCGTCCGTGACGTGCTCGACCTCACGGGCGAGACGCAGCGGGGCGTACATCAGCTCCTCGAAGCCGAGGACCAGGACGCGGCGGGCGCCGGCGGGGAGGGCGTTGTGTATTCGGGCGGCCATGGCGGGCAGCGCGGCCTCCAGGCGGGCCCGATGAGCAGGGGTGAAACCGTGACGTCCACCGTCGGGGAGGCGGTGAGGCCAGTGGAGATCCACTCGGGTGACACTGCCGTACGACGGCTCGGGCGAGCCGTGAAGCCGGTCGTGCTCGGCGACCAGCCGCTGCCCCTTCTCCAGCACACGCTCCGGCAGCCGTACGGTCCCGGAGGCAGCGGCGACCAGGTCCACCCGGGCGCCGATCTCGGTGGCGAACCGATCCATGCGGTCGGCGTCCTCAGGCGAGCGCATGTCGACCAGGGCGACCACCACGTAACGCTTGCGCGGATAGCGTTCGTGCAGCTCACGGATGGTGTTCAGGACCGTGTTCCCGGTGGAGAACTCGTCGTCGACCAGGATCAGCGGGCCATCTCCGGCCAGCAGGCCGGGATCCTCGGGGAGCAGCAGGTGGGAGGTGGCGTGCGAGTGGCTCTCCTCGAAGCCGCCCGCACGGGCGACCCCGGCCACCGGCCGACGGGTGGAGTGCAGATACGGCGCCGCACCGAGCCCGTCGGCGACCGCGTGGCCCAGCCCGGTCGCCGTCTCCGCGTACCCCAGGACCACGGCACCGGCGGCCTCGGCCTCACCGAGCAGTTCATGGACGCGTCGGCCCAGGCGGTGGCCATGCCCGTACACCACCGTCGGCGACTGCGGCACATGCTTGCCGAGGACGTTGGACACCAGCAGATGGGCCCGCTTGGGGTTGCGCCGCAGGGCGAGCCCGAGCAGGCTCCGCAAGCCGTCGTCCCCCACGAGTTCGACCCCGAGTCGCTCGGCGACCCAGCTGCCGGACCAGACCCCGTGGTTCTCTGCGTTCTTCATGCGTTCCTTATTCCGGCGGCGAGCAGCTCGACGAAGCCGACGTCCTCGTGGGCCACGCCGAAGACCTCGGCGCGCAGCAGGGTCCGCTCGGCCCAGGCGCGGTGCGGTTTCACCTCGTTCATCTTGTTCGTGTAGGCCGACCGCAGTACACCCCCGCCGCCGCGTTCCGGCCGCAGGATGTCCTGGGCGTCGCTGTACTCCTCGTGGCTGACCACGGACAGCGCGTGGACGGGCAGCACGTGGGAGGGGTGGATGCAGGTCTTGCCGAGCAGGCCGTTGGCCTGGTCGAGGGAGATCTCCCGCAGCAGGCCGTCCATGGCGTGCTCGATCAGCTTCTCGCGCAGCTCGACGGCCTGTACCTCCAGGAAGGGGCTCTGCCTCAGCTGCGGCTTGAACATGCGCTCGGAGACCCGGAAGTACTCCCACACCGGCCCGGTCACGGTGAATCCGGTGCCGTCGGCCCGGCCCAGCATGTTCACGACGTCGGCGATCACGGAGGCGACGACCTGGACGTCGTAGGCGGTCATGTCGGGGGCGCGGCGCAGGCCGTAGGAGGAGCAGAAGTCGGTCACGCCGAGGCGCAGGGCGAGCACCTGGTCGCGGTACTTGTCGACCGCGCGGAAGATGCCCTCCAGGGTGTCCACGCGGGACTCGCGATAGAGCAGCTCCGGGGACTCCAGGACGGGCATCGCGAAGAGCCGGTGCCCGCTGTCGGCCTCGGCGGCCGTCAGGGCCTCCAGGAAGGGGATGCCGCGCTCCTCGGTGAACTTCGGCAGCACGAATCCGGACAGCAGCCGCACGGTCGGGCCGAGCCGCCGTACCAGGTCGGGGATCTGCTCGGGGGTGCGCACCCGGATGAACAGCAGCGGCGGCTCGGTGCCGGGCCGGGCGGCCAGGTCGGCGAACTGCCGGACGAGGTTGTCCTCGCCGGCCACGACGTCCGCGTCGTCGATGGAGTCCTCCAGGCACAGCACCATCGAGATCACGCCGTTCTCGGCCTGCTTGACGATGTCGTCGGCGAGCCGCGGCCGGGTGGCCGGGCTGTACAGGGTGGCGCCGAGGGCGGCGGCGAGCAGCCGGGCCGGGGAGTCCGCGGTGAACGCGCACGGCTCCCGGTGGAACAGGCGCTGCCGCACCTCGGGGGCGATATGCCCGAAATGACGCATACGACTCCTTCAGGGCGCGGACCCGAGTCTCCGTGTTCGGTAAAGGGTGGCCGGTAATAGTACGTAGGGATCCATGTCAGGGGTTCCCTGCGGGCATGAATTTCCGGTAACTCGCCCGTGTCGGCAGCGCTCTGGGACACTACCCCCCGCATTGTCGTGGCCAGGACCGAGAAGGCAGGATGACCGCATGACGCACGCGATGCTGAAGGGGTCGAACGTCCCGCTGGAAGCCACCACGGTCCGCGCCGTGCTGCGCTGGACGCCCGGGCAGGAGGTCCCGGACGTGGACGCCTCGGCACTGCTGCTGGGCCCCGACGGCCGGGTGCGCTCCGACGAGGACTTCGTCTTCTACAACCAGCCCCGGCACCCCTCCGGAAAGGTGTGGCGGCTGGGCAAGAAGCGCGTCGCCGAGGGGCTGACCGACACGATCCAGTCGGATCTGCCCGGCGTAGAGCCGGACGTCGGCCGCATCCTGCTCGTCGCGTCCGCGGACGGGATCACCTTCGACCGGGTGCCGGCGCTGTGCATCCTGCTCTACGACGCCGCGGTCGCCGGCGCCGAGCCGCTGGCCCGGTTCGAGATCACGCCGCAGACGGGTGCGGAGACGGCACTGATCTGCGGTGAGCTGTACCGGCGCGGGGAGGGCTGGAAGTTCCGCGCGCTGGGCGAGGGCTACTCGAACGGGCTGAAGGGACTCGCGACGGACTTCGGCATCTCGGTGGACGAGTCGGAGGTGGAGGAGGAGCAGCAGTCGTCCCAGCCGCTGCCTCCGGCGGTTCCGCAGCAGCCGCCGGCGTACGGGTATCCCCAGCCTCAGCCGATGCCGGTACCGGTCCCGGTGGCTGTGGCCCTCGACCCGAACTTCCGGTTGCCTCCGCAGGGGCCGCAGTTCATCGGGCGGTGAGTGCGCCGGCGCGGTTCCCCGCGCCCCTTTGGGGCGTCTATCGCTCGACCTTGGTCTTGTAGCCCCGCCCCCACTGCAGTCCCCACCCGTAGAGCCGGTCCAGCTCCCCCTGGAAGCCGTACACGAACTTCACCTCTCGGCGTACGACCAGCTCGCCCTTGACGTTCTCGATCATCACCACCGCGCAGGAGCGGGCCTGGGGATGGCGTTCGTCGAGGCCTATCTCGATACGGGGGCCGTTGCTGGGGTAGAGCGTGACGATGGCGTGGGTGCGGTCGAAGGCCGGGGTCTGGTCGTAGATGTAGACGAAGACCAGCAGGCGTTTGATGGCCTCGCGGTGGTCGAGGTTGACGTACATCGTCTCGCCGGACGCCGAGCCGAACCGGTCGTCGCCGCTGAGCTTGATGTACGGCGGTGCGTTCACGTCGCCGAGGTAGCCGCCCAGCGGCTGGACGACGCCCTTGGTGCCGTCCGTCAGCTCGTAGAGGCAGCCCAGGTCGAGGTCGACGTTGACCATGCTCTGGCCGTGGCCGAGGACCTCCGGTGGCTTGAGGGCCTTGAAGGGGTGCCGGAAGAGGCTGGTGCGCTGGTTGCCCTCGAAGTCGGAGGTGCGCATCCGCCAGGTGAGGTTGACGCGCAGATGGCCGGTGGCCGCGCCCTGTTTGGTGAGGGACACCGCCTGGTGCCGCCTGGTGAGCTCTATGGCGTTGCTCGAGGCGCTGCCCGAGTCGAAGTCGGCAGCGCTGGCGCCGCGCAGCCCGTCGAAGAAACCCATGTCCGCCCCCTGGTGGTCGTCCGAACGCCGTCGGGGCGGCCGACCGCGTCGGCCGCCCCGCTCAGAGCGTTCCTCGTCGTCCGGGGTGTCACACCCCTGAGGAGACCTCGGCCTTCTCGTCGGTGCCCTCGCCCTCGGCCGCCAGTGAGCGGTTGCGGCGGACGGAGGACCAGAAGGACCAGGCGATCAGGATGACGCCGACGAGGCCGGTGATGACCTCGTTGATCTCGTACTGGATGGTGACCATGAGGATCACGGCCAGGGCGCCGATGGCGTAGTGGGCGCCGTGCTCCAGGAAGACGTAGTCGTCGAGGGTGCCCTGGCGGACCAGGTAGACCGTGAGGGACCGGACGTACATCGCGCCGATACCGAGGCCGAGGGCCATCATCACGATGTCGTTGGTGATGGCGAAGGCGCCGATCACGCCGTCGAAGGAGAACGACGCGTCCAGGACCTCCAGGTAGAGGAACATGAAGAACGCGGCCTGACCGGCCAGCAGCACCGGTGTCTTCTTCTTGCCGGTGCGGGCGGCTTCTTCCTCCTCCTCGTGCTCGCGCTCCTCCTCTTCCTCCAGCCGGTCCTCGAAGTAGCCGGACAAACCGCCGACGATCATGTAGGTGATCAGGCCGGCGATACCGGCGATCAGGACCGTCTGCGCCTTGTCGGCGTGGGCGCCGCCGTGCTGGTGGGCCTGGGTGGCGAAGGTGAAGGAGGTGATCAGCAGGGCGATCAGGGCGATGCAGACCGCCAGCATGTCGACCTTGCCGAGCTTGGCCAGGGGCCGCTCGATCCAGCGCAGCCACTGGATGTCCCGGTCCTCGAAGATGAAGTCCAGGAAGATCATCAGCAGGAACATGCCGCCGAAGGCGGCGATGGCCGGGTGGGCGTCGGTGACCAGCTGCTGGTAGCGGTCCTTGTCGGTGAGGGCCAGGTGGACCGCGTCGTACGGGCTGAGCTTGGCGGTGATGGCGACGATGACGACCGGGAACACCAGCCGCATGCCGAAGACCGCGATGAGGACGCCGACCGTGAGGAAGATCTTCTGCCAGAAGGCGTTCATCTTCTTCAGGATCCCGGCGTTGACCACCGCGTTGTCGAACGACAGGGAGATTTCGAGGATGGCGAGGATCGCCACGACACCGAAGGCCTCCCACCCCCCGTAAAAGACTGCGGCGACCAAGCCGAGCGCGGTGACCGCGAACGACCAGCCGAAGGTTTTCAGAAGCACTGGCTACCCCATCTTGTCGGTACGGGTCTCCCCCGTGCCGTACTCGGCTTTGCGAAACATTGACCCCGAGTCTAGAGGGACACCCTGTCGGCCGTACCGCCCAGGGCCGCTACGAGACGTTGACCCCGAAGTCCAGGGCGATGCCGCGCAGACCCGAGGCATACCCCTGGCCGACGGCCCGGAACTTCCATTCGCCCTGGTAGCGGTAGAGCTCGCCGAAGATCATGGCGGTCTCGGTGGAGGCGTCCTCGCTCAGGTCGTAGCGGGCCAGTTCCTGGGCGTCGGCCTGGTTGACGACCCGGATGAAGGCGTTGGAGACCTGGCCGAAGGTCTGGCCGCGCTCGTCCGCCATGTGGATGGAGACCGGGAAGACGATCTTCTCGCAGTGCGCCGGCACCTTGGTGAGGTCCACCAGGATCGATTCGTCGTCGCCCTCGCCCTCACCGGTGAGGTTGTCGCCGGTGTGCTCGACCGAGCCGTCGGGGCTCTTGAGCTGGTTGTAGAAGACGAACCACTCGTCGCCCAGGACGCGGTTGCCGGCGCCGCACAGCAGCGCGCTGGCGTCCAGGTCGAAGGGGGCGCCGGTGGTGGAGCGCGCGTCCCAGCCGAGCCCGATCATGACGTTGGTGAGGTTCGGTGCGGCCTTGGAGAGGGAGACATTGCCTCCCTTGGCGAGCGTGACGCCCATGATGCTGGTCCTCCCCTAGTGGTGCTTCCCTGGTTGTCCTGCGCGTCCGGCGCCGCCCGTAAACGGTGCGGCGCCGGACGGAATGCGGGATTGTCGTACGTCAGACGTTGACGCCGAAGTCCTGGGCGATGCCGCGCAGACCCGAGGCGTAGCCCTGGCCGATGGCGCGGAACTTCCACTCCGGCCCGTGCCGGTACAGCTCGCCGAAGACCATGGCGGTCTCGGTGGAGGCGTCCTCGCTCAGGTCGTAGCGGGCGATCTCCTGGCCGCCGGCCTGGTTCACCACGCGGATGTAGGCATTGCGGACCTGGCCGAACGACTGCTGGCGGTTGTCGGCGTCGTAGATCGACACCGGGAAGACGATCTTCTCGATGTCGGCCGGGACTCCGGCGAGGTTGACCTTGATCACCTCGTCGTCGCCCTCGCCCTCACCGGTGAGGTTGTCACCGGTGTGCTCGACCGAGCCCTCGGGGCTCTTGAGGTTGTTGAAGAAGACGAAGTGCTGGTCGCTCGCGACCTTGCCGGAGTTGTTCAGCAGCAGCGCGCTGGCGTCGAGGTCGAAGTCACTGCCGGTCGTGGTGCGGGCGTCCCAGCCCAGACCGACGAGGACCGCGGTCAGGCCCGGGGCCTCCTTCGTCAGCGATACGTTGCCGCCCTTGCTGAGGCTGACTCCCACGTGTCCTCCATGTGGTGTCCAGGGGCGGGGAGCCCCGTCGTGCTTCGGATATGGGATCAACGTGCCGATCCTAGTGACGGGTTCCCGCCCCCCGCAGACCCTGGACTCGAAGAATCACAGGTGTCGGCCACGGTCGGCCTACAGGGTGTCGAGCGCCTTCACGTACTCGTTCAGGTCGCGCGCGTCCGGCAGGCCGTTGACCACGGTCCACCGCACGACGCCCTCCTTGTCGATGATGAAGGTGCCCCGGACGGCACATCCCTTGTCCTCGTCGAAGACGCCGTACGCGCGCGAGACGTTGCCGTGCGGCCAGAAGTCGCTGAGCAGCGGGTACTCCAGGCCCTCCTGCTCGGCGAAGACGCGCAGGGTGTGGATGGAGTCGTTGGAGACGGCGAGCACCTGGGTGCCGCGGTCGGAGAACTTCGGCAGGTTGTCGCGCAGCTCGCACAGCTCACCGGTGCACACACCGGTGAAGGCGAAGGGGTAGAAGAGCAGGACCACGTTCTTCTCGCCGCGGAAGTCCGAGAGCTTCACGGTGCGGCCGTGGTTGTCCTTGAGCTCGAAGTCGGGCGCCTTGTCGCCGACCTGGATCGCCATCGTCGTGCATCCCTTCGGTGGGCTGTTCGGGTGAGCACAGCTAACGCTCGGGTCCACCCTACGCAGCGATCACCGTGGGCTTCACGGCGGCCGGGCTGAGCTTTTCGGCTCAGCCCGGCGTCAATCGGCCACGATCACTTCTTGGGCTTGGTCGCCTTCGGTGTCGCCAGCCGCGACCCGCTCCAGTCCTTGCCCACACTGACGCTCTTGGCGGCCGTCAGGCCGGCCGTCTTGGCGGCGTCCTGGATGTCGCTCGGCTCCACGTATCCCGGACGGCCGGTCTTCGGCGTGAGGAGGAGGATCGCGCCGCCCTCTTCGATGTACGTGGTGGCATCCACCAGCGCATCCGTCAGGTCGCCGTCGTCGTCACGGAACCACAGCACAACGGCGTCGGCCACGTCGTCGTAGTCCTCGTCCATCAGGTCGCCCTCGATGGCTTCCTCGATGGCCTCGCGGAATTCCGGATCGACGTCGTCGTCGTAGCCGATCTCCTGGACCACCTGCCCGGGCTGGAAACCCAGCCTGGCGGCAGGGTTAGTCCGCTCCTCCGCGTGGTCCGCGGTCGCGCTCACGGGTTGCCTCCTGATCATGTCTTGGTGAATATCTCAGCCACGCGCGTGCGCGAAGCATTGGCCGTAGTCCACACGGGCGGGACGGATCGCGCAAGTACCCGGCCGCCGGGACCGCCGAAACGGTGACGATCCGGGCCGTGTCGCCGCAACTTCTGGCACCGTACCCCGATTCCAAGTGACCCACATCACACCGATGTGCCCGGTTTGTGCAGTTCGGAATCATCCGGTGATACGCCCCTCGAACAAGTTTGCCAAGCGCGTCACACCCCGGGCGTATCGTTGCGTTTTGACCGACTGAGCTGCCGAGGAGATGACGTACGCCGTCCCGAGGTACACGATGGGGGACGGTGTAGGCAGGTGCAGAAACTGGCCCTCTGACAGGTAAGGAACAGCGTGGCTTCCGGATCCGATCGCAATCCGATCATCATTGGCGGCCTTCCGAGTCAGGTTCCTGACTTCGATCCCGAAGAGACCCAGGAGTGGCTCGACTCCCTCGACGCCGCCGTGGACGAGCGCGGCCGGGAGAGGGCCCGCTACCTCATGCTCCGGCTGATCGAGCGGGCGCGCGAGCGACGCGTGGCCGTGCCCGAGATGCGCAGCACGGACTACGTCAACACGATCGCCACCAAGGACGAGCCGTTCTTCCCGGGCAACGAGGAGATCGAGCGCAAGATCCTCAACGCGACCCGCTGGAACGCGGCCGTGATGGTCTCGCGCGCCCAGCGCCCCGGCATCGGCGTCGGCGGCCACATCGCCACGTTCGCCTCCTCGGCCTCGCTGTACGACGTCGGCTTCAACCACTTCTTCCGCGGCAAGGACGAGGGCGACGGCGGCGACCAGGTCTTCTTCCAGGGCCACGCCTCCCCCGGCATCTACGCGCGCGCGTACCTGCTCGACCGGCTCAGCGAGGACCAGCTGGACGGCTTCCGCCAGGAGAAGTCGAAGTACCCCGAGGGCCTGTCCAGCTACCCGCACCCGCGCTCGATGCCGGACTTCTGGGAGTTCCCGACCGTCTCCATGGGCCTCGGCCCGCTCGGGGCGATCTACCAGGCGCGGATGAACCGCTACATGCAGGCGCGCGGCATCGCCGACACCTCCGCGTCGCATGTGTGGGCGTTCCTCGGCGACGGCGAGATGGACGAGCCGGAGTCGCTCGGCCAGCTGTCCATCGCGGCCCGGGAGGGCCTGGACAACCTGACCTTCGTCGTCAACTGCAACCTGCAGCGGCTGGACGGCCCGGTGCGCGGCAACGGCAAGATCATCCAGGAGCTGGAGTCGATCTTCCGGGGCGCCGGCTGGAACGTGATCAAGCTGATCTGGGACCGCACCTGGGACCCGCTGCTCGCGCAGGACCGGGACGGCATCCTCGTCAACAAGATGAACACGACCCCGGACGGCCAGTTCCAGACGTACGCCACGGAGTCGGGCGCCTACATCCGCGAGCACTTCTTCGGCGGCGACCACCGGCTGCGCGCGATGGTCGAGAACATGACCGACGACCAGATCCTGCACCTGGGCCGCGGCGGTCACGACCACCGCAAGATCTACGCGGCGTTCAAGGCGGCCAAGGAGCACAAGGGCCAGCCGACGGTCATCCTGGCCAAGACCATCAAGGGCTGGACGCTGGGCCCCAACTTCGAGGGCCGCAACGCCACGCACCAGATGAAGAAGCTGACGGTCGACGACCTCAAGCGCTTCCGGGACCGGCTGCACCTGCCGATCACCGACCAGCAGCTGGAGTCCGGCGCGCCGCCGTACTACCACCCGGGCCGGGACACCGACGAGATCCAGTACATGCACGACATGCGCAAGCAGTGCGGCGGGTACGTCCCGACGCGTGTCGTGCGCTCCAAGCCGCTCGCGCTGCCGGACGACAAGGCGTACGCGAGCGTGAAGAAGGGCTCGGGTCAGCAGTCCATCGCCACGACGATGGCGTTCGTCCGGCTGCTGAAGGACCTCATGCGGGACAAGGAGATCGGCCGGCGGTTCGTGCTGATCGCGCCGGACGAGTACCGCACCTTCGGCATGGACTCCTTCTTCCCGAGCGCGAAGATCTACAACCCGCTCGGCCAGCAGTACGAGGCCGTGGACCGGGACCTGCTCCTCGCCTACAAGGAGTCGCCGACCGGCCAGATGCTGCACGACGGCATCTCCGAGGCGGGCTGCACGGCGTCCCTGATCGCGGCGGGCTCGGCCTACGCCACGCACGGCGAGCCGCTGATCCCGGTCTACGTCTTCTACTCGATGTTCGGTTTCCAGCGCACCGGCGACCAGTTCTGGCAGATGGCCGACCAGTTGGCGCGCGGTTTCGTGCTGGGTGCGACCGCCGGCCGTACGACCCTGACCGGTGAGGGCCTGCAGCACGCGGACGGCCACTCGCAGCTGCTCGCCTCGACCAACCCGGCGTGCGTGGCCTACGACCCGGCGTACGCCTACGAGATCGCGCACATCGTCCAGGACGGCCTGCGCCGCATGTACGGCGGCGATGCGGACCACCCGCACGGCGAGGACGTCTTCTACTACCTGACCGTCTACAACGAGCCCATCCAGCACCCGGCCGAGCCGGAGGACGTGGACGTCGAGGGCATCCTCAAGGGCATCCACAAGCTGAAGCCGGGCACGGAAGGCTCGATCCCGGCGCAGATCATGGCGTCCGGCGTGGCCGTCCCGTGGGCGCTGGAGGCGCAGAGGCTCCTCGCCGAGGACTGGAACGTGCGCGCCGACGTCTGGTCGGCCACCTCCTGGAACGAGCTGCGCCGCGAGGCGGTGGAGTGCGAGGAGCACAACCTGCTGCACCCGGAGGAGGAACAGCGGGTGCCTTTCGTGACCCGCAAGCTCGGCGGCGCCGAGGGGCCGTTCGTGGCCGTGTCCGACTGGATGCGTTCGGTCCCGGACCAGATCGCGCGGTGGGTGCCGGGTACGTACCAGTCGCTGGGCGCGGACGGCTTCGGCTTCGCGGACACCCGGGGCGCGGCCCGCCGGTTCTTCCACATCGACGCCCAGTCGATCGCCGTCGCGGTACTGACCGAGCTGGCGCGGGAGGGCAAGGTGGACCGGTCCGTGCTGAAGCAGGCCATCGACCGGTATCAGCTGCTCGATGTGTCGGCGGCGCATCCGGGGGTGGCGGGCGGCGACGCGTAGCCGCTGCGCTCGGCTTTGGCGGGGCGGCAACCGGGGTGGGGCTGCGGGTTTGTTGCCGGGTGCGGCGCGTGGGGGCTGATCGCGCAGTTCCCCGCGCCCCTTTGGGGCGCGTTCGCCGTGGGAACATTCGGACGCTGGGTGACCGAGGAGTACGGCTGTTGCGGGCGGAGGTTGCTCGGTTGGTCAACGAGCGTTCGGAGCAGCGGACCGGCCCCCACGCACCCGCACCCGCACCCGGCAACGGACCGCAGCCCCACCCCGGTTGCCGCCCGGCCGAAGCGCCGCAGGCCAGGCACGCGCCGCCCCCTCCACGGCGCGCGCCTGCGGCCCGGCCGTCCTCCCATGCGCTGCGGAGGACTTGACCCACTGTGACCTGCGACGCGCGCCCGGGGCGAGCGATCTTTAGGGGAGTCACCCTGATAGGGGAAATCGGCCCGTGCGGCGCCCGGGCAGAGGTACTCAGATGTGGCCCGCGCCCGCGCCCGCCTCGGCGTTCGCGCCCCGCTTGGTGAGCAGCGCGACGAGGACGGCGACCGCCGCCACGCCCGCCGCGACCAGGGAGGCGAGGCTCATACCGGAGATGAAGGTGTGGTGCGCGACCTCGGTGATCTTCGCGGCGACCGGCTCCGGCACGCCCTTCGGCACCGGGGCGACACCGACCCGCACCGCCTCGGAGGCCTTGTCCAGCTGTCCCGGGGTCAGCTGCGGCAGCCCGGCACCCGTCCAGTTGCCCGGCAGGTCGCTGTCGACCTTGGAGGCCATCACGGCGCCCAGCACGGCCGTACCGAGGCTGCCGCCGATCTGCATGGCCGCCTGCTGGAGGCCGCCCGCCACACCCGAGAGTTCCATCGGGGCGTTGCCGACGATGACCTCCGTGGCGCCGACCATGACCGGCGCCAGGCCGAGGCCGAGCAGGGCGAACCAGACGGACATCACACCGCCGCCGGTGTCGGCCTTGAGCGTCGACATGCCGTACATGGCGATCGCGGTCGCGGCCATGCCGCCGGCCAGCGGGATGCGCGGGCCGAGCTTGGTGATCGCGGCGCCGGCGAGCGGAGAACCGACGATCATCATGCCGGTGAGCGGCAGCAGGTGTAGACCCGCGTCGATCGGGCTCATGCCGTGGACGTTCTGCAGGTAGAACGTCACGAAGAACAGGCCGCCCAGGAACGCGATGGCCATCAGGACCATCAGGACGACGCCGGCCGAGAGCGGTATCGAACGGAAGAGGCCCAGCGGGATCAGCGGCTCCTCGACCCTCGTCTCCCAGAGGGAGAACACGGCGAAGAGGACGATGGACGCGGCTATGAAGAGCCACGTCCTGCCGTCGCCCCAGCCCCATGCCGGGGCCTTGATCAGCGCCCACACCAGGCAGAACATCGCGCCGGAGAGCAGCGCGATACCGAGGACGTCGAAGGACCGCGGAGCGCCGTGGTCATCCTGCGGGCTCCGCCCGCCGGCGGCACGGTGGTCGAGCAGGATCAGCAGGCCCAGGACCAGGGCGAGCGCGCCGACCGGCACGTTGATGAAGAACACCGACTGCCAGTTGACGTGTTCGACGAGGACGCCGCCGAGGATCGGGCCGCCCGCGGTGGACGCGCCGATCACCATGCCCCAGATGCCGATGGCCATGTTGAGCTTCTCGGCCGGGAAGGTGGCCCGCAGCAGGCCGAGCGCGGCCGGCATCAGCAGCGCGCCGAACAGGCCCTGGAAGACACGGAGGGTGACGACCGCGGCGATGCTGTGGGACAGCCCGATGGCACCGGAGGCGGCGGCGAAGCCGGTCACGCCGATGAGGAAGGTCTGCCGGTGGCCGAAGCGGTCACCGAGTTTGCCCGCGGTGATCAGGGTGACCGCGAGGGCGAGGAAGTAACCGTTGGTGATCCACTGGACGTCGGCGAAGGTCGCGCCCAGGTCTTCCTTGATGGTCGGGTTCGCGATGGCCACGATGGTGCCGTCGAGGGCCACCATCATGACGCCCACGGCGACGGTGATCAGGGTGAGCCAGGGATGGCCGCGCAGCCCCCCGGCCGGAGGCGACTCGAACGGGGCATCCGGCGCCGAGTCCCCCGGCCCGGTCGCGTCGATGGTCGTCTGACTAGTCATGCGTTCGAGGCTAGTGACAGCCTCTGACAATTGACAAACAAGTTCATCAGTCAGTAACTGACACACATGGAAACACTGCGCGAACGCAAGAAACAGCGCACCCGGGAGGCGCTGCTGCGGGCCGCCCTGGAGCTGTTCACCACCCGGGGATACGAGCACACGACCGTCGACGAGATCGCCGAGGCCGTCGACGTCTCGCAGCGCACCTTCTTCCGCTACTTCGCCGGCAAGGAGGACGCGGCCTTCGCCGTCCAGGAGATGACGGAGGCGCGCTTCGTCGAGGCCATAAGGGCGCGGCCGGCGCACGAGGCGCCGCTGGAGGCCCTGCGGCAGGCGGTGCTGGAGGGCTGGGACGGGATCCGCGAGACCGTGGAGTCGGCCGTTCCGGTCGAGCTGTATCTGCGCATGTACCGGACGATCGAGTCGACGCCCGCGCTGCTCGCCGCCCATCTGCGCCGCTCGGCGGCGACGGAGGAGAAGATCGCGCGCCTGCTGGCCGAGCGCGAGGGCGTGGACGTGGCCGCCGACCCCCGGCCGCGGCTCGTCGTGGCGATGTTCGGCGGGGTGATAAGGGTCACGGAGCGGCAGTGGTGCACGGGTGACGACTTCAGCCTGGAGGCCATCCGTCAACTCACCGCGTCCTACCTCGATCTGGCGGGTCCGGCACTCACCGGGAACTGGCGTACAACAGGAGATCGTTGACACGCGGTTCGGCATCTGACGAAACGTGATCCCTGTCACTCGGTTACCCCGAGACCCTCCCGTTCTCCTAGTGTGTCCTCCCAGTGACTTCCTTCGACACCTCCCCGCAACTGAACGTCTGGCGCGCACTGCTGGCGCTGGCCGTGGTGTTCGTGATGCTCGCGACCACCGGCTGGACCGCCCTGCACAGTCACCGGGAGTCGACCGCACTGCAGGCCTCACGCGCCGAGTGGGAGCACGGCAGCATCCACGGCCTCCATCTGCCGGACCCCGAGGCCGCGCCGGCCCAGCTCAGCCGTTTCTTCGCCTCCGTCTCCCCCGAGGACCAGGCCCGGCTCGCCCACCGCTACCCGCTCGCGGTCGGGAACATGAACGGCGCCCCCGTCACCTTGCGCTACCAGGCCAACCGGATCGCCCTGGAGCAGCAGCGCAAGGTCGAGAAGAAGCGCATGCACGACAGCCGGCTCAGCACGGCCGGGCAGCAGGACGCGGGCCTCCGTATGCACCGCTACGAGTCCCTGCTGACCCCCGGCCGGCAGGTCCTGGCGTTCGACCCCGAGGGCTCGGGCCGCATCGCCGAGGTGTTCGGGGACCTGGACAAGGCGCAGCGGATCTCGGTCGTCGTCCCCGGCGTCGACACCGATCTGCTCACCTTCCAGAAGACCTACCGCCAGTACACCGCCCCGGTCGGCATGGCCAAGGCGCTGTACGCGGCGGAGCGCGCACAGAGCCCCGCGACCCGTACGGCCGTGATCGCCTGGGCCGACTACACCGCCCCCGACGGGCTCGGCGTCGATGCCGCCACCGGACTGCGCGCCGCCGAGGGCTCCCTGCGGCTGAACGCCCTGCTGGGCGGCCTGCCCGGCAGTGCGCCGGTGGCGATGGTCTGCCACAGCTACGGTTCGGTGGTCTGCGGGGTCGCCGCGCACGCCATGCCGCGCCGGGTGACCGACATAGCGGTGGCCGCGAGCCCCGGCATGCGGGTCTCCAGCGCCGCCCATCTGGACACCAGGGCCCGGGTGTGGGCCATGCGGGACGCCACCGACTGGATCCAGGACGTGCCGTACCTGGAGCTCGGCGGGCTCGGGCACGGCGCCGATCCGGTGTCCTCGGCGTTCGGCGCGCGGGTGCTGTCCGCCCGGGACGCGCAGGGCCACGCCGGCTATTTCCAGCCGGGCACGGACAGCCTGCGCAACCTCGCCGCCGTGGGCGTCGGGGCGTACGACGCGGTGACGTGCGCACGCGAGAACGAACTGTGCCAGGCCGGTGTGTCCGGCACTACCACAGCCGGACGCGCGTAGAAACAGCAGGAAGTGCGGTCTGCGCGGGTGGCGACGGAGGGGCACGTGCCGCATACGATGAGCCGCATGGGTGACGTACTGGCGGGTTTTCATGCCGTCTGGGAGTTCGAGTCCGACTCCGTGCTCATCCGTTACGAACGGGGGATTCGGACACCGAAGCTGTTCCAGGCGCTCGGAGAGCGGCGGATCCCGCTGTCCGCGGTCGAGGGCGTGACACTCAGCGCGGGCAAGCGCGGCACCGTCGTCCTGCGGCTGCTGCCGCGCGTCGGCGCCGATCCGCTGATGGAGGCGGCGGACGGGCAGCTGAAGGAGGGCTCCGATCCGTACCGCCTGGTGCTGCCGGCCGAGCGGGAGACGCTCGCCGAGTACTACGCCGACGAACTGAAGGGGTTGCTGACCGAGTCCGGCCCCGCCGACCGCCACCTCGTGGCCGCTCCCGAGGCGCCACTGTCGTTCAAGGCGTACGACGGGAAGGCGAGCTTCGACGGTACGGCCGTGCAGTTCCGCTGGTCCTGGACGGGCGCGTCCTCGGCCAAGTGGAAGGCCGGCGACCAGAGTTTCGCCGTCGCCGACCTGAGCGGGGTGGAGTGGCGCTCGCCCGAGGTCTTCGAGGGGCACCTGCGGTTGGTGAGGCGCTCGGCCGAGTCGGCCGCCGTGCAACCGGATCAGGATCCGGCGGCGGTGGTGTTCGGGCTCGGATACGGGCCGGTGCACGAGTCGTTGCCGTTCGCCGCGGCCGTCATGGCGGCCGTACGCACTCGGGGGCCGGTACCCGTGGTACCGGCCCCGTCACGGCGCGACCCCGCCGACATCGCCGAACGCATCCGCCATCTCGGGGAGTTGCACCAGGCCGGGCTGGTCACCGATGAGGAGTTCTCCTCCAAGAAGGCGGAACTGCTGGCGGAGCTGTGAGCTACTCCCGTCCCGCGGAGGCGAACCTCATGTCCGCGTAACGGTCTCCCGCCACCTTCTGTGCGATCGGGTCCAGCTGGGCCAGCTCCTCCTCGGTCAGGACGACGGCCGCGGCCGCCACGTTCTCCTCCACCCGGTGCGGCTTGCGGGTGCCCGGGATCGGGACCACCGCGAGGGAGTCGAGCGTGGCGCGCTGCTGGACCCAGGCCAGGGCGATCTGGCCGAGGGTGGCGTCATGGGCCTTTGCGACGGCGCGGATGGGCTCCAGGAGAGCCGCGTTGGCGGCCGCGTTGTCGCCGGTGAAGCGGGGCTGGTGGCGGCGGAAGTCGTCGGCCGACAGGTCCTGTTCGGCGTTGGTGAAGGAGCCGGTGAGGAAGCCGCGGCCGAGCGGCGAGTACGGCACCAGGCCGACGCCCAGGTCACGCGCGGCCGGTACGACCTTCGCCTCGATGTCCCGGCTGAACAGGGACCACTCCGACTGCACGGCCGCGATCGGGTGCACGGCGTGCGCGGCGCGCAGCTCGTCGGCGGTGACCTCGCTCAGCCCGAGGTGCTTGACCTTGCCCTCCCGGACCAGCTCCGCCATCGTGGCGACCGTCTCCTCGATGGGGACGTTCACATCGCGGCGGTGCATGTAGTACAGGTCGATCACATCGACGTCGAGCCGCTTCAGGCTGGCCTCGACGGCCTCGCGGATGTACGGCGCGTCATTGCGGATGATCCGCTTGGTCGGGTCGTCCTTCGGGATCGACAGGGCGAACTTGGTGGCGATGACCACCTCGTCCCGGTGCGCCTTGAAGAACGGGGACAGGAACCGCTCGTTGTCCCCCGCGCCGTAGGCGTCCGCCGTGTCGTACAGCGTCACGCCCAGCTCCAGCGCCCGCTCCAGCGTGGCGCGCGCCTGGTCGGCGTCCGTGGGGCCGTACGCGAAGCTCATGCCCATGCAGCCGAGGCCTTGTACGCCGACCTCCGGTCCGTTCTCGCCGAGCCGTACGGTCGGAATCCTGGCGTCGGTCATCGCGTGGTCCCCTCCATCGCGTAGAAACTGATCTTCCGGTCGAGTACGGCGAGCGTGTCCCGCAGCTCGGCGATCCTGTTCAGGACGTCCTGGCGGGTCGACTCCAGCAGGGCCTGCCGCTCCGCGTAGGTGCTCTCGCCCTCCCGGACCAGCTCCGCGTACCGGACCATGTCGGCCACCGGCATGCCGGTCAGCCGCAGCTTGGTCACGAAGTCCAGCCAGTCCAGGTCGCGGTTGCTGTAGCGCCGCTGGCCCGTGTGCGAGCGGTCGACGTGCGGCATCAGGCCGATCCGCTCGTACCAGCGCAGGGTGTGCGCGGTCAGGCCGGTGAACGCGACGACCTCGCTGATCGTGTAGCGGTCCTGGCCGTCGGGTCGTGGATGGCGCCTGGGCGGGGCGGAGCAGATGTCGGCGGGGGCCGTTCGTGCGGTGTCCGCTGGCGTGGTCTGCATCACCGTCATGCCCCCACGCTATGAGGTTGGAGTGCACTCCAAGCAAGCGGATCCGGTAAGAAATCCGCAGGACGCCGGTCGCGGCGGGTGATTAGCGTGCGGCACATGAGTCTTGCACGCCGGGCCCGGCCCGAGGATGCCGATGAAGTGCTGCGTCTGCGGCAGATCATGATCGACGCGTTGCGGAGCGCGGCGGGGGGCGGGCCGGCCGACTGGCATGCCGAGTCCCTGCCGACGCTGCGGGAGCGGCTCGCCGAGGCCGACGGTGACTTCGTCGCCTACGTCGTGGACCATCCGGACCGGCCGGGGGCGCTGGCCGCGCTGGTGGCCGGGACGCTGGAGTACCGGATCGGGAAAGCCGGCAATCCGCACGGGCGGGTCGGATACGTCTTCAGCGTCGCGACCGACCCGGACGCCCGGCGCCGTGGGTACGCGCGCGCGTGCATGGAGGAGCTGCTGGCCTGGTTCCGGGAGCGGGGCGCGGGGCACGTGCTGCTGAACGCCTCCCCGCAGGCCGAGGCGCTGTACTCCTCCCTCGGCTTCACCCGTGACCCGGACCCGTCGATGCGCCTGCTGCTGTGAGCCGCATAGGCTCGGCAGCATGTCGTTGAACAGCTTGACGAGCCTGGCGTCGATCGAGAAGTGGCCCGTCCCCACCGCGGCGGCGGGTGTCGTACGGGCCGACGGGACCGTCCTCGGGACGCACGGCCCCGCCGGCCACCGCTTTCCGCTCGCCTCCGTCACCAAGCCGCTGGCCGCGTATGCGGCGCTGGTCGCCTACGAGGAGGGCGCGATCGAGCTGGACGAGCCGGCCGGGCCGGCCGGTTCGACCGTCCGCCACCTCCTCGCGCACACGTCCGGGCTGGCCTTCGACGAGCACAGGGTGATGGCGCCTCCCGGTGAGCGCCGTCTTTACTCCAACGCCGGGTTCGAGCAGCTCGGCGACCACATCGCCAAGGCCGCGGACATTCCGTTCGCGGAGTATCTGCGGCAGGCGGTGCTGGAGCCGCTGGGGATGACGTCCACGACGCTCGACGGCTCCCCGGCGAAGGACGGCGTGTCCACGGTGGCCGACCTGCTGCGGTTCGCGGCGGAGGTGCAGGCGCCGCGGCTGCTGGACCCGCGGACGGTGGCGGAGGCGATGACGGTGCAGTTCCCCGGGACCAAGGGGGTGCTGCCGGGGTACGGGCACCAGAACCCGAACGACTGGGGGTTGGGGTTCGAGATCCGTGACTCCAAGGCGCCGCACTGGACGGGCAGTTCGTCGTCGCCACGGACCTTCGGTCACTTCGGGCAGGCCGGTACCTTCCTGTGGATCGACCCGGACGCCGGGGTGGCCGGGGTCGCCCTGACGGACCGGGCGTTCGGGCCGTGGGCGATCGAGGCGTGGCCGGTGTTCACGGACGCGGTGCTCGGGGAGCTGCGAGGCTGACGTCCGCTTGGGCTGCGGCTAGCGGGTCATCTCCCACACCAGCAGTTCCGTCGGCGTCTGCCCCACCGCCTCCAAGCCACTCGCGTCCGTGATCCGTGCCGAGTCGCCGGGCCCCAGTGTCTCCCCGGCCAGCGCGACGTCCCCCCGCACCACGTGCACATACACGTACGCCGCGTCCGGCACAGCCGTGCGCTCCCCCGCCGCCAGGCGGCGGACGTGCAGCATCGCGCCTGCTGCCGGGACGGCGTACGGCGTGGAGTCGGCGATGCCGGGGACGATCTCGTACGACGGCACCCCGCCAGGATCCCGTGGGGCCAGCCACATCTGGAGGAAGGTGAGCGGCGACGACCCGTCGTTGCGTTCCACGTGCCGGACGCCCGCGGCCGAGCTGAGCCGCTGCACGTCGCCGGGGCGCACCCGGGTCTCGTGGCCGGTGGAGTCCCGGTGGGTCAGTTCGCCCTCGACCACCCATGTGACGATCTCGGTGTGGCTGTGCGGGTGCTCGTCGAATCCGGCGCCGGGGGCGAGCCGTTCCTCGTTGCAGGCGATGATCGCGCCGAAGCGGAGGTTGTCGGGGTCGTAGTGCGGGCCGAAGGAGAAGGCGTGCCACGACTCGATCCCGGCCTCCGGGTCGCCTCCGGGGTAGCGCTCGTCGGCGCGCCGTACGTCCATCACGCGCACCACCGTAGACCGGCCGCAGACCGCGCAGGGCCCTCACCCTCGACCCGGCGACGCACGGCCCCGTCCGGATAAGGCAGTCTTGTCCCGTGCCCGAACCCGAATCCCGCAGCATCGAGCCCCACGCCGGTCCCCACGCGCACGACGTCCACTCGCATGCCGCGACCCTCAGGCGGCTGGAGAAGTCCTCCGGGTCCCTCGCCGCGCAGGCCATCGCGCGCATGGACGAGACCCTGCCGTGGTACCGGGCCATGCCCCCGGAGAACCGCTCCTGGATCGGGCTGGTCGCCCAGGCGGGTATCGCGGCCTTCACCGAGTGGTTCCGGCACCCGGACGCCCCCCAGGCGATCTCCACCGATGTGTTCGGGACCGCGCCGCGGGAGCTGACCCGGGCCATCACGCTGCGGCAGACCGTGGAGATGGTGCGCACCACCATCGAGGTCATGGAGAGCGCGATCGACGAGGTCGCGGCCCCCGGGGACGAGAGCGTGCTGCGGGAAGCGCTGCTCGTGTACGCGCGGGAGATCGCCTTCGCCACCGCCCAGGTGTACGCCCAGGCCGCCGAGGCACGCGGTGCCTGGGACGCGCGGCTGGAGTCCCTCGTCGTGAACGCCGTACTGAGCGGGGAGGCGGACGAAGGGGCCGTCAGCCGGGCCGCCGCGCTCGGCTGGAACTCGCCCGAGCACGTGTGTGTCGTGCTGGGGACCGCGCCCGACGGGGACAGTGAGCTGACCGTCGAGGCCATCCGGCGGGCCGCCCGGCATGCCAAGCTCCAGGTGCTCACCGGGGTTCTCGGGGATCGGCTCGTCGTCATCGCGGGGGGCAGTTCCAATCCGCTCGCCGTCGCCAAGTCGCTCATCGGGCCCTTTGCCGCCGGGCCGGTCGTCGCGGGGCCGGTCGTACCCGATCTGCTGGCCGCCACGCGGTCCGCGCAGGCCGCCGCCGCGGGTCTGAAGGCGTGCTCTGCCTGGCAGGACGCGCCGCGGCCGGTACTGGCGGACGATCTGCTGCCGGAGCGCGCGATCGCGGGCGATCCGAGCGCCCGCGAGCAGCTGGTGGAGGAGATCTACAGACCGCTGGAGGAAGCGGGGTCGGCGCTGCTGGAAACGCTGAGTGTCTACCTGGAGCAGGCGAGCAGTCTCGAAGGCGCGGCCCGGATGCTCTTCGTTCACCCGAACACCGTGCGCTACCGGCTCCGACGTGTGACTGACGTCACCGGATGGTCACCTTCGGATGTACGATCCGCGTTCACACTGCGGATCGCCCTCATCCTGGGGCGCCTGGTCGACGGCGAGGCCCCGGCATAGGGTTTTGTCGGGGGCCCACAAAAGCCCTTCGTGTTCTTCGTCCCTGTCCCCACGGGCGGCCGTGCCCGTCCCCAAGAGAGAGTGTGAGAGTGCTCGTACTCGTCGCTCCCGGCCAGGGCGCCCAGACGCCCGGCTTCCTGACTCCCTGGCTCGACCTCCCCGGTGCCGCGGACCGCGTCGCCGCATGGTCGGACGCCATCGGACTGGACCTGGTGCATTACGGCACCCAGGCCGACGCCGACGCCATCCGTGACACCGCGGTGGCCCAGCCGCTGCTGGTCGCCGCCGGGATCCTGTCCGCCGCGGCACTCGGTGACATGTCGGAGATCGCTCCGGGCGCGGTCGCCGGTCACAGTGTCGGCGAGTTCACCGCCGCCGTCCTCGCGGGCGTCCTGGACGACACCGCCGCGCTCGGCCTGGTCCGCACGCGGGGTCTGGCGATGGCCGACGCCGCCGCGATCACCGAGACCGGTATGTCGGCGCTGCTCGGCGGCGACCCCGAGGTCTCCGTCGCGCACCTGGAGAAGCTGGGCCTGACCCCGGCGAACATCAACGGCGCGGGCCAGATCGTCGCCGCGGGCACGCTGGAGCAGCTGGCCGCGCTGAGCGAGGACAAGCCCGAGGGCGTCCGCAAGGTCGTCGCGCTGAAGGTCGCCGGCGCCTTCCACACCCACCACATGGCTCCCGCCGTGGAGACGCTGGCCAAGGCCGCCACGGAGCTGGCGCCGGCCGACCCGAAGCTCCGTTACGTCTCCAACAAGGACGGTCAGGCCGTCGCGACCGGCACCGAGGTGCTCGATCGGCTGGTCGGCCAGGTCGCCAACCCCGTGCGCTGGGACCTGTGCATGGAGACCTTCAAGGAGCTGGGCGTCACCGCGCTCGTCGAGGTGTGCCCGGGCGGCACGCTGACCGGCCTGGCCAAGCGCGCGCTGCCCGGCGTCAAGACGCTGGCCCTGAAGACCCCCGACGACCTCGACGCGGCCCGTGCGCTCATCGCTGAGCACGCCGGCGCCGGCGCCTAAGGAGCCGTAGATGGCGAAGATCAAGCCCAGCAAGGGCGCCCCGTATGCGCGCATCCTCGGTGTCGGCGGCTACCGGCCGACGCGGGTGGTGCCCAACGAGGTGATCCTCGAGAAGATCGACTCGTCCGACGAGTGGATCCGCTCGCGCTCCGGCATCGAGACCCGGCACTGGGCGGGTCCCGAGGAGACCGTGGCCGCGATGGCCATCGAGGCCTCCGGCAAGGCGATCGCGGACTCCGGTATCGACGCCGGGCAGATCGGTGCCGTGGTCGTCTCGACCGTCTCGCACTTCAGCCAGACCCCGGCCGTCGCCACCGAGATCGCCGACAAGCTGGGCACGAACAAGGCCGCCGCCTTCGACATCTCCGCGGGCTGCGCGGGCTTCGGCTACGGCCTGACGCTCGCCAAGGGCATGGTGGTGGAAGGTTCCGCCGAGTACGTGCTCGTCATCGGCGTGGAGCGGCTCAGCGACCTGACCGACCTGGAGGACCGGGCCACGGCCTTCCTGTTCGGCGACGGCGCCGGCGCGGTCATCGTCGGCCCCTCGCAGGAGCCCGCGATCGGCCCGACCGTGTGGGGCTCCGAGGGCGACAAGGCCGAGACCATCAAGCAGACCGTCCCGTGGGACCGGTTCCGGCTCGGAGACGTGGCCGAACTGCCGCTCGACAGCGACGGCAACCTCAAGTTCCCCGCGATCACGCAGGAAGGCCAGGCGGTGTTCCGCTGGGCCGTGTTCGAGATGGCGAAGGTCGCCCAGCAGGCGCTGGACGCGGCCGGGATCAGCCCGGACGACCTGGACGTCTTCATCCCGCACCAGGCCAATGTGCGGATCATCGACTCGATGGTGAAGACTCTCAAACTGCCGGAGCATGTCACGGTCGCCCGGGACATCCGCACCACCGGCAACACCTCGGCCGCCTCGATTCCGCTCGCGATGGAGCGGCTTCTGGCGACCGGGGAGGCGAAGAGCGGCGACACCGCGCTCGTCATCGGATTCGGGGCGGGTCTCGTCTACGCCGCCACGGTCGTTACCCTCCCCTAGGCACTCCGTGCCGGATCAAGCGATTCGGCAGGGGGACAACTGCCACAAACCGTCTGGAACATCGAAGAAGGAGCGCCTGACATGGCCGCCACTCAGGAAGAGATCGTCAAGGGTCTCGCCGAGATCGTGAACGAGATCGCTGGCATCCCGGTTGAGGACGTCCAGTTGGACAAGTCCTTCACCGACGACCTGGACGTCGACTCGCTGTCCATGGTCGAGGTCGTCGTCGCCGCCGAGGAGCGCTTCGACGTGAAGATCCCGGACGAGGATGTCAAGAACCTCAAGACCGTCGGCGACGCCACCGACTACATCCTCAAGCACCAGGCCTGAGCCACCCTTCAGGCCCCAGGCTGCTAGGCCCCGCCACCCGGCGGTGGCGCCGTTGAATCCCGTATCCGTTGGAGAAAGAATTCCCGTGAGCCCGACCAATCGCACCGTGGTCGTCACCGGTATCGGCGCAACCACACCGCTGGGTGGCGACGCAGCCTCGACCTGGGAGGGTCTGATCGCCGGCAAGTCCGGCGCCAAGCCCCTGGAGCAGGAGTGGGCGGCCGAGCAGGCCGTCCGTATCGCGGCCCCGGTCGCCGTGGAGCCCACCGAGGTCATCCCCCGGCCGCAGGCCCGCAAGCTGGACCGGTCCGCGCAGTTCGCGCTGATCGCCACCCAGGAGGCCTGGAAGGACGCGGGCTTCACCGGCAAGGCCGGCGAGGACGGCAGCGTCGACCCGGACCGGCTGGGTGCCGTGATCGCCTCCGGCATCGGCGGCGTGACCACGCTGCTCGACCAGTACGACGTGCTCAAGGAGAAGGGCGTCCGCCGCGTCTCCCCGCACACCGTCCCCATGCTGATGCCGAACAGCCCCTCGGCCAACGTGGGCCTGCTCGTGGGCGCCCGTGCGGGCGTGCACACGCCGGTCTCCGCGTGCGCCTCGGGCGCCGAGGCCATCGGCTACGCCATCGAGATGATCCGCACCGGCCGGGCCGACGTCGTCGTCGCCGGTGGTACGGAGGCGGCCATCCACCCGCTGCCGATCGCCGCGTTCGGCAACATGATGGCGATGTCCAAGAACAACGAGAACCCGCAGCGTGCCTCGCGTCCCTACGACGTCGACCGCGACGGCTTCGTCCTCGGCGAGGGCGCCGGTGTGATCGTCCTGGAGTCCGCCGAGCACGCCGCGAAGCGCGGTGCGCGGGTGTACGCCGAGGCGGTCGGGCAGGGCATCTCCGCCGACAGCCACGACATCGTGCAGCCGGAGCCGGAGGGCCGCGGCATCTCCCACGCGCTGCAGAACCTGCTGGACAACACCGACCTGGACCCGGCCGAGATCGTGCACGTCAACGCGCACGCCACGTCGACGCCGGCCGGTGACATCGCCGAACTGAAGGCGCTGCGGAAGGTGTTCGGCGACGACGTGGACCACATGGCGGTCTCCGCGACCAAGTCCATGACCGGGCATCTGCTCGGTGGCGCGGGCGGCGTGGAGTCGGTCGCGACCGTGCTCGCGCTGTACCACCGGGTGGCGCCGCCGACGATCAACGTCGAGAACATCGACCCCGAGGCGGAGGCCAACGCCGACGTCGTCCGGGGCGAGGCCCGCAAGCTGCCGGTCGAGGGCCGGATCGCCGCGCTGAACGACTCGTTCGGGTTCGGCGGGCACAACGTGGTGCTGGCGTTCAGGACCGTCTGAGAACGTGAGTGAGGGCCCCTGCCGGTCGGCAGGGGCCCTCACTCGTGCTCGAACGCGGGGAACGGACGCTCACACCACCTGGTGCAGCCAGCGCACCGGTGCTCCCTCCCCCGCATACCTGAACGGCTCCAGCTCGTCGTCCCAGGGCTTCCCGAGGAGTTTGGCGATCTCCGCTTCCAGGTCGGTCTCCCCCCGCTGAGAGCGCGTCAGCGCCGCGCGCAGGCGGTCCTCGGGGATCAGGATGTCGCCGTGGATGCCGGTGACGGCGTGGAAGATGCCGAGGTCGGGGGTGCAGCTGTAGCGCTCGCCCTCGGCGGTCGGGCAGGGCTCCGCGGTGACCTCGAAGCGGAGCAGGTGCCAGCCGCGCAGGGCGGAGGCCAGCTTGGAGGCCGTACCGGCCTCGCCCTGCCAGGAGAACTCCGAGCGCCAGGTGCCGGGGGCCGCGGGCTGCCGGATCCAGTCGAGGTTGACGCGCGTGCCGAGCACCCCCGCGACGGCCCACTCGACGTGCGGGCACAGCGCGCGCGGCGCGGAGTGCACGTACAGAACTCCACGTGTCGTCACCGGAACCTCCGGGCAGAGCGGGACATCTTGCGGACTGGCTGGCGGCTGTGGCGCGACGGCCGCGTTGATGGCGAGGCTACCCTGCGGCGGTGCAAGGAGTGTGACGTACCGTCGGTCCCGGTGCCAGGAAACCTCTGCCATTCACCCAGGGGGACGCTTGTACGGGGGTGCTCCGTTCCAAGGTGCCGGGTCGGGAACCCTCGCACGTTGTTATGGGGGGAAGCAGATACGAAGACCCGGTGGCATCCGGGTTCGTCGACGAGGGGACCAGCAGGGATGCGGAAGCCGAGCAGCCGTGCGCGAGCCGCTCTCGCCGTAGTGACGGCCGCCGTGCTCGGCGTCGCCGGATGCGACGCCGGGGGCGGGGGTTCGCCCGGCCCCGGGGACACCAAGGCGCGCGCCGCCAGACCCGCGCCGCTGTGGAACCGCAGCCCGGGCTCGGTCGCCGCGGTCGGCGACTCCATCACCCGCGGTTTCGACGCGTGCACGGTGCTGTCGGACTGCCCCGAGGTGTCCTGGGCGACGGGCAGCGACGCGAAGGTCGACAGCCTGGCGGTGCGGCTGCTCGGGGTCGCGGGCGCGGCGGAGCGCAGCTGGAACTACGCGGTGACCGGCGCCCGTATGGCGGACCTGCCGGAGCAGATGTCCCAGGCGGCGGCACGCGATCCGGACCTGGTGACGGTGATGGTGGGCGCGAACGACGCGTGCCGGTCCTCGGCGCGGGCGATGACCTCGGTGGCCGGCTTCCGCGCGGACTTCGAGGAGGCGCTGCACACGCTGCGTGCGGCCTCACCGAAGACCCAGGTCTACGTGGCGAGCGTGCCGAACCTGAAGCGGCTGTGGTCCGAGGGCCGGACCAATCCGCTGGGCAAGGAGGTGTGGAAGCTCGGCATCTGCCCCTCGATGCTGTCCGGCGCGGACGACCTGACCAACGCGGCGACGCTGCGCCGGGACCAGGTGCAGCAGCGGGTGGTGGAGTACAACAAGGTGCTGCAGCAGGTCTGCGCCAAGGACCGCCGCTGCCGCTTCGACGGGGGCGCGGTCTACGACTTCCGCTTCGGCACCGACCAGCTCAGCCACTGGGACTGGTTCCACCCCAGCAAGGACGGTCAGGCCCGGCTCGCGGCGATCGCGTACCGGACGATCACCGCGGCCGATCCGGTTGCGTAAGGCACCGATCCCCTACTGTTTTCCACATGAGCAAACTTTTCGGCACACTTTCCGACGGCACCGAGGTCCATCGCTGGACCCTTGAGCGCGCCGGGACACGCGTGGAGGTCCTGACGTACGGCGGGATCGTGCGGTCGGTCCAGGTGCCGGACCGGGAGGGCCGGACGGCGAACGTGGTGCTGGGCTTCCCCGGCCTGGACGGCTATCTCGCACACCCGGAGCCGTACTTCGGCGCCCTCGTCGGCCGCTACGCCAACCGGATCGGGCACGCCCGTTTCCCGCTGGACGGCGCGGTCTACGCCCTGGAGCCGAACAACGGCCCGAACTCCCTGCACGGCGGCGTGCGCGGCTTCGACAAGCGGGTGTGGAGGGCGGAACCCGTCGGCGACGCGGCGCACGGGGTACGGCTGAGCCGGGTGAGCCCGCACGGCGAGGAGGGCTTCCCGGGCCGCCTGGAGGTGTCGGCGACCTACACCCTGGACGCCTCCGGCGCGCTCCGGATCGCCTACGAGGCGGTCACGGACGCCCCGACCGTGATCAACCTCACCAACCACAGCTACTTCAACCTGGCCGGCGCGGGCCACTCCGGCGGCCACGAACTGCGCCTCGCCGCCTCCCGCTTCACCCCCGTCGACGCGGACCTGATCCCGACGGGCGCCCTGCAGGACGTGACCGGCTCCCGCTTCGACTTCCGCACCTCCCGCAAGGTCGGCTCGGGCTACGACCACAACTTCGTCCTGGACAAGGGCGTGACGGAGGCCGCGCAGGAGGTCGCCGAGCTGCACGAGCCGTCCTCCGGCCGCACCCTGACCGTGGCGACGACCGAGCCGGGCCTCCAGCTGTACACGGCCGACCACCTGACGGACCCCTTCGCCCCGGGCGACGGCATCGCCCTGGAGACCCAGCACTTTCCGGACTCGCCGAACCGGCCTGGGTTCCCGAGCACGGTGTTGCGGCCGAGGCAGGTGTTCCGTTCGGAGACGGTGTACGGGTTCGGGGTGCGCTAGACGGTCTCGCCGCGCATCCGCTTGGCCGCCTTGCCCAGCATGGCCATCGCGCCGCCGCAGATCAGCAGCGTGCAGCCGCCGATGGCGACCCCATGGATGTCCCTGCCCTTGATGCCCTCGCCCGTCACCGTCGTGGCCAGCACGAAGATGATCGAGTACAGGCTCCGCCCCACCTTCGCCCCGGCCGGGATCACCTGGAGCAGCTGCGGAATGGTGGTCGCGGCGGCCAGCGCCATGCCGAAGGGCAGGGCGGCGGCGGTCATCAGAGCCCCGAAGCCGAAGGAGTTGCCGTACGCGCCCCAGCCGGCGCCCTTGTAGAGCAGGTAGCCGGTGGCGGCGAGGGACAGCAGGACCAGCAGTCCGTTGACATACGCGGCCTGTGTGGCGGCCTTGCGGGCGCCGGGCAGATGCGCGGCCGGGGAGCGCCAGGCGTCCGCCGTGATGAGCCGCAGCTGCCGCTTGAGGCCCTGCATCTGCAGCAGCGAGAAGACACCGAAGGCCAGCAGACCCAGTCCGGCGAGCGCCGCGACGAATCCGAGGGGCTTTTGGGTGATGCCGTAGTGGACACCGCCGAAGGTGAGCGGGAGGCCGAGGATCATGCCGTAGGCCATGGGCTTGGCCTTCGCCTGGATCTTCAGCACCAGGTCGCGCTGGTCCGGCGTGAGGTTGGGATCCAGCCGCATCCGGCCCTCGCCGATGTGCTGGGCGGGCGGCTGGGGTGACTGCTGCGGAGGGTAGGGCTGCTGGGGCGGGTAGGGCTGTTGCGGCGGGTACGGCTGCTGGGGGTATCCCTGTGGCGGGTAGGGCTGCTGGGGCGGGTACGGCTGCTGCGGCGCGTAGGGCTGCTGCGGATACGGCTGTTGGTACTGCGGCTGCTGCCCATACGGTCCCGCGGGCGGCGGCTGCTGCCCGTACGGCCCTGTCGGCTGCTGCTGGCCTGGATACACGTTGTCTTCTCCCCCGTGCCCGCTGTCTTCCGGTGTTCGCGGGCCGGGAGTCTATCCGTAACGCAGCCGGGGGCCACGAGCCCCGGTCCAGGGGTCAGGTCCCGGACCGGGGCTGCTCGTGGGGGGACTTGTCCCGGATCAGACGTTAATCGGCGCGGTGAGCCTGCGGTCCGCGATCGAGCGTCCGGCGGCGATCTCGTACGAACCTTTCACAAACGTCCATGCCTTCGCCTTCTCGTCCCAGACCTCGAAGGTGCGGCGCGGGAGGGTGACGGTCACCTCGACGCTCTCGCCGGGACCGGCCTCGGCGGAGGCGAAGCCGGCCAGGTGCCGAACCGGGCGCTCGGGGTCGGGCCCGACCGGGGAGACGTAGACCTGGACGACCTCGCGGCCGGGCCGGGCGCCCGTGTTGCGCAGGCGGATGCGCGCGGTGGTGCCGTCGGCGTCCAGGGACTCGTAGGTCCAGTCGGTGTAGCCGAGGCCGTGGCCGAAGGGGTAGGCCGGGGTGCGGCCGGCCTGCTCCCAGGCGCGGTAGCCGATGAACACGCCCTCGGTGTACGGCAGTTCGCCGTCGGCCGGGGTGACCTGGGTGACCGGGGCGTCGGCGAGGGAGCCCCAGGTGGTGGGGAGCCGGCCGCCGGGCTCGTGGGCGCCGGTGAGGACGTCGGCGAGGGCGGCGCCGCCCTCCTGGCCGGGGAACCAGCTGAGCAGGACGGCGGCGACCTCCTCACGCCAGGGCAGTTCCACCGGGGAGCCGGAGTTGACGACCACGACGGTGTTCGGGTTGGCGGCGGCGACCGCGCGGACCAGGTCGTCCTGGCGGCCGGGGAGCGTGAGATCCGTACGGTCGAAGCCCTCGGACTCCACGCGGTCGGTGGTGGCGACCATGACGACGGCCGTGTCGGCGTTCCGCGCGGCCTCGACGGCCTCCGCGATCAGCTCGTCGGGGTCGCGCTGCGGCTCGGAGTGGGTGAGCGCGAAGGTGACGACCTTCATCGGGATGTCGTCGGGGAGCTGGACGAGGTAGGTGAGGGAGACGTCCACCGGTTCGCCGGCGGTGAGTTCGGCCTGGGCGCGGGGGACGGGGGCGCCGAAGAAGGCGTCGAAGGGGTCGTCCTTGTCGGAGCGCTGGACGTCGTCGAAGTACGTGGTGCCGTCGACGGTGAGGGTGAAGGCGCCCATGCCCTTGATGCCGAAAGTGTGCGGGCCGGTGGCGCGGGGGGTGAAGGTGCCGGTCAGCTCGACGGTGTGCAGGGTGTCGTGGGTGACGCCCTCGGGGAGGTCGGAACCCATCCACTGGATCAGCCCGTTCGGGGCGGAGCGGGTGCCGATCACGTTTCCGGCGGCGTCGCGGCAGACGGCCTTGAGGCCGAACCCCCGGTCGGCCACGGCGAGTTCGGTGGCCGGGTCGGCGCCGACGGCGTAGCTCAGGGTGCCCTCGGGGAGGGCGGCGGTGAGGCCGTCGAGCGGGGAGACGATCCGGTCCGGGAAGACGGTGGCGGAGCCGCCGCCGAGGACGCGGGCGTCGCGGGCGGCGGCGCCGATCAGGGCCACCGTGCCGCCCGGCGCCAGCGGCAGGGCGGCGTTCTCGTTGCGGACGAGGACGAAGGAGCGGCGGGAGATCTCGCGGGCGAGGGCCTCGCCGTCGACGGGCGCGGGCGGCTCGGGTACGACGGGTTCGGCACCGTCGAGGATCCCGACGCGGGCGGCGAGCCGCAAGACGCGCCGTACGGCGGCGTCGACGGCGGCCTCGGTGACCTTGCCGTCCCGGACGGCCTGGGCGAGGGCGGCGCCGTAGACGGTCCGGGGCCCGGGCATGGCGACATCCAGCCCTCCGCCGATGGCGCCGACGGTGTCCCGGGCGGCCATCCAGTCGGAGACGTTGAACCCGTCGAAGCCCCACTCACCCCGCAGGACTTCGTTGACCAGGTAGTGGTGCTCGGTCATCGTCGTGCCGTTGACCGTGTTGTAGGCCGTCATGATGCCCCACGGGTGGGCGTTCTCGACGATGGCCTCGAAGGGGGCCAGGTACAGCTCGCGCAGGGCGCGTTCGGGGACCAGGTTGTTCACGGTGAAGCGGTCGGTCTCGGCGTCGTTGGCGACGAAGTGCTTGACGGTGGTGCCGACGCCGCCGGACTGGACGCCGGACACATATCCGATGCCGATGACGCCGGTCAGGTACGGATCCTCGCTGTAGCACTCGAAGTGCCGCCCGCCGAGCGGCGAACGGTGCAGGTTGACGGTCGGCGCGAGGAGCACGTGGACGCCCTTGCGGCGGGCCTCCTGGGCGAGCAGCACACCCGCCCGGCGGGCGAGTTCGGGGTCCCAGGTGGCGGCGAGCGCGGTCGGCGAGGGCAGGGCGACGGAGGGATCGTCCGCGGTCCAGCGCACGCCGCGGACGCCGATCGGCCCGTCGGACATGACCAGGGACCTGAGCCCGATCTCCGGCAGGGCGGGCAGGGTCCACATGTCCTGACCGGCCAGCAGCCGCGCCTTGGCGTCGAGGCCGAGCCGCCCGAGTGCTTCCTCCACGACCGCCTCGCGGGCGCTGTCGGCCGGGGTGGGCTGGGATCCCGCCATCGCGGTACCTCCTCGTGTGTACGTCCGTGCTGCAGGGCGCCTCCATCGTGCACCGGTTACCTGTAGAGCGGTAGGTTTCGTTATCGTGCCGTTACTTCAGCCTCCCGTGGATGCCGTACGGTGACGTCATGAACGCGAGGGTCAGGAGCGAGGAGCGGCGCGCGGAGATCGTCGGGGCGGCGCTCGAGGTGATCGCCGAGCGTGGCTACCGGGGCGCGAGCCTGGCCGCGGTCGCCGAGCGCGTCGGCCTCACCCAGCAGGGTCTGCTGCACTACTTCCCCACCAAGGACGCCCTGCTGGTGGCCGTGCTCCAGGAGCGCGACCGATGGGACGCGGTGCCGGACACCCGGTGGCGGGTGGATCTGCTGGCCTCGCTGGTGGAGTACAACGCGATGCGACCGGCGATCATCCAGACGTTCTCGGCCCTGCTCGGGGAGAGCGTGACGGAGGGACATCCGGCGCGCTCGTACTTCACCGAACGGTATGCGCGCGTACGGGAGTCCATGACGGAGGTACTGCGCGCGGAGTACGGGGACCGACTACCGAACGGCCTCACACCCCAACGAACCGCTCCGCTGCTCGTCGCCGTGATGGACGGGCTGCAGTACCAGTGGCTGCTGGACCCGGAGTCGGTGGACATGCCGGGGGCGTTCCGGGACTTTCTGCGGTTGCTGGGCGAGCGGGTGGACTGAGGGGCCCCTCAGTTACCGCCCCCCACCGCCGCTACGACTTCCACCTCCACCTGTGCCTCCGGGCGGAACAGGCGCGGCACCTCGAACGTCATGCTTGTCGGTGGGGTCCCCGTGAGGAACTGTCGTCGTACGGTGCCGTATTCGTCGAGCTTGGTGATGTCGGTCAGGTAGGTGCGGATGTTGATGACGTCGGCGAGGCTCGCGCCGTGGGACTTCAGCAGGGCGTCGATCGTCTCGAAGACGCCGCGGGTCTGCTCGGCCAGTGTCGCGCCGTCGGCGATCTGGCCCGAGAGGAACAACAGGGCGCTGCCGTCGGCGTGTTCGACGCGGGCGACCTGGGAGTAGTAGGGGCTGAGGGGCTGTGGTGCGGAGGCGGGGCTGGCCAGGGTGATGTGCACGGGGAGTCCTTCAGGCGGTACGGATGATGTGGGCGGCGGCTCGCGCGATGTCGGCGCGGGACAGGGTGGGGTCGTCCTCGGTGGCCTGCCGGAGGGTCTCCAACACCGCTGCGGTGGCGGGCAGTTCGGCGGCTGCCGCCGCGATCCGCAGGTCCTTCACTGCCAGGTCGGTCGAGAAGTGCACCCCGTCGGCGAGGGCACGTTCGAGGGCGCCGCCCAGGGGGCCCGCCGCCAGGGCCGTGCGGGCGGTGTGGCCGTCGAGGCCCAGTGCGGCGGCGAGCCGCAGCGCCTCGGCGACGAGGCCGACGCCGCCGATCACCGCCGTGTTGACGACGAGTTTGAGGGCGGCCCCTGAGCCGAGGGGGCCGGTGCGGGTGACCGTGCCGAGGTGCGCGAGGACGTGCTCGACGGCGGCCGCCTCCCCGCCCGCGAGGATGCCGAGCGTGCCCTCGGCGGCCCGGTCCGTGCTGCCCATGACCGGCGCGTCGACGAGGGTGACCCCGTCCTTGAGCCGCCCGGCCAGGTCCCGTACGGCGTCCGGGCCGACGGTGGACATCTCCACCCAGGTCGTGCCCGGCCGCAGTTCGGGGGTGACGGCGTCGGCGACGGCGGTGAGCGCGTCCGGTCCGGCGAGCATGGTGATCACGACGTCGGCGTCCCGGACGGCCGCCGCGGGTGTCGCGGCGGGCGTGGCCCCCTCGGCCGCGAGCGGCTCTGCCCGCGCCGGGGTGCGGTTCCAGACGGTGAGCGGGTGACCGGCCGCGAGCAGCCGCCCGGCCATCGGGGCGCCCATGCTGCCCAGCCCCAGGAAGGCGACCTTCTCCGGCTTCTCCAGGTTCTCCGGCTTCTCCGGGTTCTCCGGGTTCCTCATGTTCATGGCTTCGACGCTAGGGCCGCCCCTGCGATGCGACAAGCGAATGTCTAGCATTGCTGCCATGCTGACTACGCATATCGAAGGGGAGTTTCCCGACCTGTCCACCGTCTGGCTCCGGGCCTTCCTGGAAGTCGCCCGGCACGGCTCGTTCACCGTGGCCGCACGGACGCTGGGGTGGACCCAGTCGGCGGTGTCCCGGCAGATCTCCTCCCTGGAGTCGGCCCTCGGCGGCGGTCCGCTCTTCGACCGGCTGCCGCGGGGTGTCCGGCTCACCGAGGCCGGCCAGGCCCTGGTGCCGTACGCCGAGGCCGTGTCCGAGTCGCTGGGCGGCGCCGCGCGCGAACTGGCCGAGCTGCGCGCGGCGGCGGGCGGGCGGCTGCGGTTCGGGGCGTTCGCCACCGCCGACGCGGCGCTCGTCCCGCACGCGCTGGCCGCGTTCCACGCCCGCCATCCGCGCGTCCGTGTCTCGCGCGAGGAGGGCCTCTCCCCCGCCCTGCTCGACCGGCTGACGGCCGGTCACCTCGACCTCGCGGTGGTCTCCACGACGGGCCGCGCCCCGCTGGAGGCGTACACGCTGCACCATCTGCTCGACGAGACCCTCTACGTCGCCGTCCCCGCCGGCCATCCGCTCGCCGCGACCGACGGGCCGGTGCGGCTGGCCCGGCTCGCCGACGCCGACTGGATCGCCGGCAGCCCCCGGCCCGAGGGCACCCTTCTCGACGCGGCGGTGCGGCAGGGCTTCCGCCCGCGCGTCGCACACGTCGTGGCCGAGTGGACCGCCAAGCAGGGCTACGTCGCCGCGGGGCTGGGGGTGACCCTGGTACCGGCGCTGGCCGCCGCGTCCGTCCGGCCGGACGTCGCCCTGCTGCCGATCGACGCCGAGGACGCCCCGCCGCGCGCGGTGTACGCGGCGACGGTCCGCGGCCACGCGGTGACGACGGCGGTACGGGCCTTCATAGCGGTTCTCCGGGAGGCGGCGGCACTCATTCCGGGGTGAGCCGGTGCGGTACGGGCGCGCCGTGCCGGTGCCCGGGCACCCCGCTACTCCGGAGCGGTGCAGCTGGCGTCGGTCACGGAGTCGTCGTCGCCGGTCTCCTCGCCCAGCAGCTCGCGGGCGAGCAGCGTCGCGCCCGCGACCGCGCCCGGCATCAGGAACACCGCGACGAACGGGACCAGGAAGGCCAGGCCGAGGGGCGTGCCGAAGCCCCAGACCAGGGCCTTGCGGGAGCGGAGCAGGGCGAGCCGGGCACGCAGTTCCACGCCCCGGCGCTGGAGGGCCACGGCGGTCAGTTCCTCGGCGAGGAAGAAGCCGGTGACGAAAAAGCCGATCACGGGGACGACGGTCTGGCCGACGAACGGCAGGAAGCCGAGGGCGAAGAGCAGCACGCCCCACAGCGCGGCCCGCACCAGGACGCGCAGGCTGTCCCGGGCCGAGATCCACAGCTCGCGCCAGAGCGGCAGGCCCGAGCGCGGGGCGCTGCCGTCGGGCGAGACGTCGGCGTCGACCTGCTCCGACAGGTTCTCGTAGAAGGGCTGGCCGACGAGCAGGGTGACCGCCGTGAACGTCAGCACGGCCAGCAGCAGGCCGAGGGCGAACAGGACGGCCGTCAGGAAGCCGCGGAACAGGCCCTGCCAGGGGCTGGACCAGTCGTCGGCGAACGGGGTCGCCCAGCTGACCGCGTCCTCGCCCCACACGGCGAGCGCGACCAGCGCCGCCGCGTAGAGGACCAGGGTGATCAGCCCGGGCAGCAGCCCGAAGCCGTAACGCCGGCCGTGCCGGGCCATCCAGCGCTGGCCCTTCAGCAGATGACCGAATCCCGCCCCAAGATCGCGCATGGCGGAGACTCTACCGATTCTCCGGCGGCCGGCATGCGCCGCCTGAGGCGTCAGACTCAGGCCTCAGGCGTCCAGCATCCGGCCCTCAGGCGTCCAGCATCCGGCGCAGCAGGTCGCGCAGGGAACGGCGCTCCTCCTCCGACAGGCCGGCGAGGGGCTCACGGGCGAAGCGGAGGCCCTCGCGCAGGTCCTTGGCCATGCGCACGCCCTCGTCCGTGGCGGCGGCCAGCTTCACGCGGCGGTCGGCGGGGTCCGGGCGGCGCTCGACCAGCCCCCGGGACTCCAGGCGGTCCACTATGCCGGTGACGTTGGACGGCTCGCACTTCAGCTTCTGCGCCAGCTTGCGCATGGGCAGCGGCTCCAGCGAGAGCAGGCTGAGCAGCCGGGCCTGCGGTCCGGTCAGCGTGTGCTCGCCCGCCGCCTTCTCGTAGTCCGCGTAGAAGCGGGCGACGACGTCACCGATCAGTTCGACGACCTCCATGGTCAGGGCGTCGGGGCGGCGGGGCTGCGATGGGGTGGACATGCTCTCCAGGATAGCCGGTTACTTGACATCCTGAAATATTCAGGAGCATGGTTGTTTCAGGTTCTGAAGTATTTGAGGAAGGCCCCGTCATGATCAACCGTGAGTGGCACCTGCTCAGCCGTCCCGTCGGCTGGCCGAAGCCGGAGGACTTCGCCCTCGTGGAGTCCCCCGTCCCGACCCCCGGCGAGGGCCAGGTCCTGGTGCGGAACAAGTACCTCTCCGTCGACCCGTACATGCGCGGAAGGATGTCGGCGGCCAAGTCCTACGCCGCCCCCTTCGAGCTGGGCAAGGTCATGCAGGGCGGTGCGGTCGGCGAGGTCGTCGAGTCCCGCGCCGAGGGCATCTCCGCCGGCGACCACGTCCTGCACTTCTTCGGCTGGCGCGAGTACGCGGTCGTGGACGCGAAGAACGCCGTCAAGGTGGGCCCGACGGCCGTACCGCCCGTGAAGGCCGAGGAGGCGGACGTCCCCCTGTCGGCGTATCTCGGCGTCCTCGGCATGACCGGCCTGACCGCCTACGCCGGCCTGCTGCGCACCGCGTCCTTCAAGGAGGGCGACATCGTGTTCGTCTCCGGCGCCGCGGGTGCCGTGGGCAGCGAGGTCGGCCAGCTCGCCAAGCTCCTGGGCGCCTCGCGGGTGATCGGCTCGGCCGGCTCCGACGAGAAGGTCAAGCTGCTGGTCGAGGAGTACGGCTTCGACGCCGCGTTCAACTATAAGAACGGCCCGGTCGCCGAGCAGCTGCGCGAGGCCGCGCCCGACGGCATCGACGTGTACTTCGACAATGTCGGCGGGGACCACCTGGAGGCCGCCATCGGCTCGCTCCGCGAGGGTGGCCGTATCGCCGTCTGCGGCATGATCTCCGTCTACAACGACACCGAGCCCGCGCCGGGACCGAGGAACCTCACCCGGCTCATCGCGACCCGGGGCCGCATCGAGGGCTTCCTGGTCGGCGACCACTACGACCTGCAGCCGGAGTTCGTCCAGAAGGTCGCGCCGTGGGTCGCCTCGGGCGAGCTGAAGTACCGCGAGACGGTCGTCGAGGGCATCGAGAACACCCTGGAGGCGTTCCTCGGGGTCCTGCGCGGCGACAACATCGGCAAGATGATCGTCAAGCTCTGAGACCCGGCAAGGCCTGGCCTAAGCTTTCCGGCATGCGGTAACTTCTTTCCGAATTCCGTCGTCGATCGTGGGCGCGAGTCGCGGCGGACCGAGGAGGAAGACAACCGCATGCCCATCACGCAGTCCGACGTCCTGTACACCGCCGTCGCCACCGCCGAGAACGGCCGGGACGGCCGGGTCGCCACGGATGACGGCCGGCTCGACGTCGTCGTCAACCCGCCCAAGGAGATGGGCGGCAGCGGGGCCGGGACCAACCCGGAGCAGCTGTTCGCCGCGGGATACTCCGCCTGCTTCCAGGGGGCGCTGGGCGTTGTCGCCCGGGCCGAGGGGGCCGATGTCTCCGGGTCGACCGTCACCGCGAAGGTCGGTATCGGCAAGAACGACGACGGGTTCGGGATCATCGTGGAGATCTCGGCGAGCATTCCCAACGTATCCGCCGAGGTGGCGCGGGGTCTGGTCGAGAAGGCCCACCAGGTGTGCCCGTACTCGAAGGCGACTCGGGGCAACATCACCGTGACGCTGGTCTGACAGTCGTCGTTTCAGACTGCGGAGGCCGCACCCTTGGACGTGGGGTGCGGTCTCTTTTTCGGCGGGGGGCGTGTGCCGGGTGCGGTGCGTCTTCGGGTGCGGGTTGTGGTGGGTTGCTCGCGCCCGCGCGGCGGAGCCGCATGTCAAACACAGCCCCGCGCCCCTTCAGGTTGGACCGCTGCCCGCTTCCCGAGAAGCGAGCGTCAGATACGCCCGATCGCCGCCCGGTGCAGCACGCCCACGAAGGCGTCGTTCTCCGGTGCCGCCCCTCCCGGAAAGGCCATCCGCCGGCGCGTGTAGCCGTACGCCAGGCCGCTGCGCGGGTCCGCGAAGGCCTGGGAGCCGCCCGCGCCGCTGTGGCCGAAGGCGCCGGCGCCCAGGACCGGGTGGCGCGCGTCGGCGGTGGCCTGGAAGCCGAGGCCGTACGAGCGGTGGGCGCGGGCCACCAGGTCGTAGCCGACGGAGTGGATCTGGCCGACCTCGGCGACCGTGTCCGGCTTCAGCAGGGGTGGGCGGTCGTCCAGTTCGCTGATCGCCGCCGCGTACATCTTGGCGAGCCCCCGCGCGGAGGCGACGCCGCCCGCCGACGCCGGTCCCTTGGCCCGTACGAGGCGAGAGTTGGCATGGTCGGCCAGTGTGCCCGGCTCCGGGACGTGCGTGTTGAAGGCGATGGAGGTCAGGGTGTGCGGGCCGGTCGGCTCGGCGTCCAGCAGGGCCTGCTGCTCGGGGGTCGGGAGCATCGGCTGGACCGAGCGGAAGCGGGGCTCCTCGGACCCGGGCAGGCCCAGGAAGAAGTCCAGGCCGTACGGGGCGCGCACCCGCTCCTCGTACACCTCCTGGAGGGTGTGGCCCGTGGCCCGGCGGACCACCTCTCCGGTGAGCGCGCCGATGACGAGCGCGTGGTAGCCGAAGGCGGTCCCCGGGCGCCAGAACGGCTTCTGGTCGGCGAGCCGTTCGGCCATGGCGCGGTCGTCGGCCAGCTCCTCGGCGGAGAACCCGGCGTCGATCCCGACCAGGCCCGCGCGGTGCGACAGCAGGTCCCGCAGGATCACCGCGCCCTTGCCCTCGGCGCCGAACTCGGGCCAGTAGTAGGTCACTTTGCGGTCCAGCTCCAGCGTGCCGTCCTGCACCAGGAGCGCGACCACCAGGTGTGCGGCGCCCTTGGAGGACGAGAACACGCCGTACAGGGAGTCAGCCTCCGCGCCCGCCCACAGGTCGACGACCTGCCGTCCGTGCACATACGCGCACAACTGGCCCTCGTAGTCGTCCCGTTCGGCGGCGACGAAGGCGGCGAACTCCTCACGCACCGCCTCGAAGCCCTCGGCGACCGTGCCGTGGACGGTGATCTGCTGCGTCATCCGCTCTCCTCAACTGAGCCGCTGCTGCCCCTCAGCACAACGCGCGTTCCCGCTTCGGGCGTTCCCGAGACCGGTACGGCGCGATGTGCATGTTCGACTCAACCGCCGCAGGCGCCCGTGGGTGTCATCGCTGCCCCGGATGGCGGATGGCGCAGGGGGTGGCGCACGGATGCACGGCGGGGGCACAGGCCCACCCCCACAGGAAAGACACCCGCGGACACGTCATCACCGGCCCGGACAGCGGATACTGCACGGCACGGCTCAGGTGCACCACCACAGGAAGCGGGTGCAGGTCTTGGTGGGTGAGGGTGTCGGGGACGGGTGCGATGTCGTCGGGGCGCTGGACGGGGTTGCGGCCGGCTGGGACGGGGCGGGGTTGACGGGGGCCTTGGGGGTGGCTCCGGAGCCCGTCGCGGCGGTCTGCCGCGCCGCACCGGTGTCCTTGGCGCCGGGCGACTTGGACTCCTTCGGGGACTTGGAGGCGGACGCGGAGGCCGAGGCGCCCGGGGAGGCGGAGTCGGACGGGCCCGGGGCCGCGCCGGCGGTGTCGGCGGCCGGGTCCGCGGTGACCCCGGGGGACGCGGAGGACGTGCCGCCGTCGGCCGCGGTGTTCCCCGTCGTGCCCGGCCGTCCGCCGGAGAAGGGCGAGAAGGGTGCGTCCGTGCCGAGTTCGGCGAGGCTGAGGCCGCCCGCGGCCAGCACGAAGCCCGCGGTGATCACAACGGTACGGCGGCGCCGGCGCCGGTGTGCGGCGGCCTTGCGGTCGCGGCGGCTGCCGTCGGCGTCGGCGGGGCTCACGGTGGCGCTGCCGCGCCCCCGGCGCCGGGCCGCCCGGCCACCGGGCTCGGGGTCCTGTTCGGCGGCGGCCTCGGGGTCGGGCTCAGGGTCGGACTCGGGGTCGGAGTCAAGGTCGGGGTCGGTCGGGGGCTCGGCCTCGGCCTCCGGTTCCGGGTACCACTCGTGAGGGGCGCCGTGCCCCTGGGAAGGGACGTGCACCTCGTACTCGCCGTACCCCTGGGGCGGGGTGCCGTAGGCGGCCTGGGCGGGCAGGTGACCGCCGTAGCCGGGCGCCTCACCCGTGCCCGTGCCGGCGCGCGCGTACGCGACCGTCGCTTCCGCGGCGGAGCGCGCCGGTGTTCCGCAGCCGGGGCAGGCCAGGGCGCCGTTCAGGTGCCGTTGGCACGGGTGGCAATAGTCCATGACGCCGGAAGACTAGATTCCCCGTCGGTCATGTTCCTAGGCGCGACTGTGAAGGTTTCGTAGAGCAGCGAAAGAATTCTCGAAAGCCTTGTCGAAACCGTTACCTGTTCGCCCCATTGACACCCCCGCCACCCCGTCCTTACTGTCACGCCAGCATTTCGAACGTGTGACGAAATCTCGAACAGCTGAGAGGCAACTGCCGTGCGCATCACCGGAATCAGCACACACGTGGTCGGCACGCCGTGGCGCAACCTGACCTACGTCCAGGTGCACACCGACGAGGGGATCACGGGAGTCGGCGAGACCCGGATGCTCGGTCACACCGACGCGCTGATCGGGTATCTACGGGAGGCCGAGGCCAATCACATTCTCGGCTCGGACCCGTTCGCGGTCGAGGACCTCGTACGCCGGATGAAGTACGGGGACTACGGCCGAGCGGGTGAGATCGTCATGTCCGGCATCGCGGTCGTCGAGATGGCCTGCTGGGACATCAAGGGCAAGGCACTGGGCGTGCCGGTGTGGCAGCTGCTCGGCGGCAAGGTGACGGACAGGGTCAAGGCGTACGCCAACGGGTGGTACACGACCGAGCGAACGCCCGAGGCGTACCACAAGGCCGCGCAGGAGGTCGTCGCGCGCGGATACAAGGCCCTGAAGATCGACCCCTTCGGCACCGGGCACTTCGAGCTGGACCACGAGCAGACCCTGTACGCCGTCTCCCTCATCGAGGCCGTACGCGACGCGATCGGCCCGGAGGCCGAGCTGATGCTGGAGATGCACGGCCGCTTCTCCCCCGCCACCGCCGTCCGGCTGGCCAGGGAGCTGGCGCCCTTCAAGCCGGCCTGGCTGGAGGAGCCGGTGCCGCCGGAGAACCTGAAGGCGCTGGAGAAGGTCGCGGCCAAGGTGGACATCCCGGTCGCCACCGGTGAGCGGATCCACGACCGGATCGAGTTCCGGGAGCTGTTCGAGAGCCAGGCCGCCGACATCCTCCAGCCCGACGTCGGCCACATCGGGGGCATCTGGGAGACCCGGAAGCTCGCCGCCACCGCCGAGACCCACTACATGCTCGTCGCCCCGCACAACGTCGGCGGGTCCGTGCTCACCGCCGCCTCCCTCCAAGTCGGCTTCACCTCGCCGAACTTCAAGATCCTGGAGCACTTCAACGACTTCGCCGACGCGGAGATCAAGAAGGTGGTCAAGGGGGCGCCGCAGGTCGTGGACGGGTACTTCCAGCTGTCCGACGCGCCCGGCCTCGGGGTCGAGCTGGACACCGACGCCGCCGCCGAGTTCCCGCAGCAGCAGGCCCGGTTCGACCTGTGGGCCGAGGGCTGGGAGCAGCGCAAGCCGAAGGGGACGAAGTGACTTACCACGGGTCGCAGGTCGTCGTCGAGGCGCCGGGCGAGCACCGGGTCACGGAGCACACGCCCCGGGACCCCGGCCCCGGCGAGGCGCTGGTCGCCGTGCACGCGGTCGGCATCTGCGGCAGCGACCGCGAGGTGTACCAGGGCAGCCGGCCCGAGGGGTACGTGCGGTACCCGCTTACGCCCGGCCACGAGTGGTCGGGGACCGTGCGGGCCGTGGGTGCCGGGGTGCCTTCGACCCTCGTCGGCCGCAAGGTCGTCGGCGAGGGCTTCCGCAACTGCCAGGTGTGCGACCGCTGCCACGCGGGCGAGACCACGCTGTGCACGGCCGGGTACGAGGAGACCGGGTTCACCCAGCCGGGCGCCATGGCCGCCACGCTCACCCTGCCCGCCCGGCTGCTGCACCCGTTGCCGGACGACGCCGATCTCACCGCCGCCGCGCTCCTGGAGCCCGCTGCCTGCATCGCGGCCGCCGCGCTGAAGGCCGGGGCCCGGCCGGGCGAGCGGGTCGCGGTGGTCGGTACGGGGACGCTCGGGATGTTCGCCGTGCAGTTCCTGAAGGCGATCTCGCCGGTGGAACTGCTGGTGGTGGGCACCCGGAACGACCGGGAGGCGCTCTCCCGGCAGTTCGGGGCGACCGACTTCCGACTCAGGAACGCCGAAAATCCAGCGCTCCCGGACGACTTCGACGTCGTGATCGAGACCGCCGGGTCCGCGTCCGCCGCGCGCACCGCCGCCTCCCTGCTCAGGCGCGGCGGACGCCTGGTCCTCACCGGCATCCCGGCGCCGGGCGCCGACGGGCTCGACCCGACCGATCTCGTCGTACGGCAGCTGGAGGTGCACACCGTCTTCGGGGCGCCGCCGGACGCCTGGGCGCACACCGTGCGGGTGTTCGGCGCCGGGCTGCTCCACCCGCTGCCACTGGTCACGCACGAGCTGCCGCTGACCGAGTTCTCCCAGGCCATCGATCTCGTCGGCGCCGGCGACCCCAAGGTGGGCAAGGTGCTGCTCCGCCCCTAGCCGTACGCCGGTCGGGGCGTGACCTGACGGCGCCCCGACCGGCGTACCCCAAGGCCCGAGGCCGTGGCCTTTTCACACCCAGAGCCGCGAACCTTGTCCGAAATCTCGAACACTAAGGACAGCTTGTGACCGACGCTTCCGCTCCGGCAGCCCGCAGGCCCGGCGAACAGGTGCTCGCCGCACTCGGCCTGGGCGCGCCCGCACTCGACCCGGCCGACACTTCCCCCCACAGCTTCCCGGGCGGTGGCCGCTGGCGCACCGAGATCCCCTCGTGCGAGGGTCCCGAAGCGCTGGCGGTCGTGCTGAAGGAGGCCTCGCGCCTCGATGTGCCGATCCACCGGATCAGCCAGGGCAGCGGCGTGTGGATGCTCACCGACGCCGAGATCACCGAGATGGTCGAGGCCACCGCCGCACGCGACATCGAACTCTGCCTGTTCACCGGCCCGCGCGGCACCTGGGACATCGGTGGCTCGGTGCGCTCCGACTCGCGGGGGGCCGGACTGCGCGCGCGGGGCCACGACGCCGTCGCCGGCTGCGTCGAAGACGCCGTACGGGCCACGGAGCTGGGCGTCAAGTGCCTGCTGGTCGCCGACGAGGGCGTGCTGTGGACGCTGCACCGGGCGCGGGAGACCGGCATCATCCCGGCCGAAACCACACTGAAGGTCTCGGCGCTCATCGGCCCCGTCAACCCGGCCTCGTACGCCGTCTACGAGCGGCTCGGCGCCGATTCCCTCAATGTGCCCAGCGATCTGACGCTGGATCACCTCACCGAGATCCGGCGGGTGTCGGGCGCGCCGATGGACATGTACATCGAGGCCCCCGACGACCTGGGCGGCTATGTGCGGATGTACGAGGTCGCCGAGCTGATCCGGCGCGGCGCCCCGCTGTATCTGAAGTTCGGTCTGTCCAAGGCGCCCGGCATCTACCCGTGGGGCACCCATCTGCGGGACCTGACCCTGGACACCGCCCGGGAGCGGGTGCGGCGCGGCCGCCTCGCCCTGGACCTGCTCGCCCGGCACGGCGCGGACGGCGACATGGCGCCGCTCGGCTCGCGGCTGCCGGGGGCTTTGAACCGGTTCCCCGTCGAGCGCTCCGCGGGATGAGCGAGGGGAACCGCGGGCCGTCTGCAACCGCCGGCCGCATGTGGCTGGGCGCGCCCACGCGGCGGTAGCCGCACATCGATACAGCCCCGCACCCCTTACGGGGCGCTTCACCGACCCCGCAAGAACATCTCAACGCCGAGAAGAACAAGGACGGATCACCATGCACAACCGCAGAGCCGCACTCGCCGCGATATCCGCGACCGCCTCCCTCGCCCTCACCCTGACCGCCTGCGGTCAGAGCGGCTCGGGCGGCAGCAAGGAGAAGACGGGCGACGTCAAGGGCGCCACGATCGGCATCGCGATGCCGACCAAGTCCTCCGAGCGGTGGATCAACGACGGCACCGACATGGTCAAGAACCTCGAGGCCAAGGGCTACAAGACCAAGCTGGTCTACGGCGAGGACGACCCGAGCACCCAGGTCTCGCAGATCGAGAACATGATCACGCAGGGCGTCAAGGGCCTGATCATCGCGGCCATCGACAACAAGTCCCTCAACAACGTGCTCCAGGAGGCCGCCCAGGCCCACATCCCGGTCATCGCCTACGACCGGCTGATCCTCGGCACCAAGAACGTCGACTACTACGCCTCGTTCGACAACGAGAAGGTCGGCACCCTCCAGGGCACCTACATCGTGCACAAGCTCGGCCTGGACAGCGGGAAGAAGGGCCCGTTCAACATCGAGCTGTTCGCCGGGTCCAACGACGACAACAACACCCAGTACTTCTTCGACGGCGCGATGAAGGTGCTCCAGCCGTACATCGACAAGAAGCAGCTGGTGGTCAAGTCCGGGCAGACCAAGCTCAACCAGGTCACCACCCTGCGCTGGGACGGCACCACCGCCCAGAAGCGCATGGAGGACATCCTCACCTCCTCCTACAAGAGCGGCAAGGTCGACGCGGTGCTCTCGCCCTACGACGGCATCTCCATCGGCATCATCTCCGCGCTGAAGTCCGACGGCTACGGCTCGGGCAGCAACCCGCTGCCCGTCATCACCGGCCAGGACGCCGAGCTGGCCTCGGTGAAGTCGATCATCGCGGGCCAGCAGTCCCAGACCGTCTTCAAGGACAGCCGCAAGGAGACCGCGGTCGCGGTGTCCATGGTCGACGACGTCCTGCACGGCAAGAAGCCTGAGGTCAACGACACCAAGACCTACACCAACGGCGCCAAGGTCGTCCCCGCCTACCTGCTCCAGCCGGTGAGCGTGGACAAGACCAACTACGAGGACGTCCTGGTCAAGGGCGGCTACTACACCGAGTCCCAGCTCAAGTGATCCCGCCCATCCGCCCGACCCCACACTGATTGGAAGGCACGACCATGGCGGGACCCGTCCTGGAAATGCGCTCGATCGTCAAGACCTTTCCCGGTGTCAAAGCGCTGTCGGACGTCACCCTGACCGTCCGGCAGGGCGAGGTCCACGCCATCTGCGGGGAGAACGGCGCCGGCAAGTCCACCCTGATGAAGGTGCTCTCCGGCGTCCATCCGCACGGCACCTACGAGGGCGAGATCCTCTTCGAGGAAGAGGTCTGCCGGTTCAAGGACATCCGGGCCAGCGAGCAGCACGGCATCGTCATCATCCACCAGGAGCTGGCGCTGGTGCCCTACCTCTCCATCGCGGAGAACATCTTCCTCGGCAACGAACACGCCACGCGCGGGCTCATCAACTGGCGCGAAACCCTGCGCCACGCCACCGAACTGCTGCGCCGGGTCGGCCTCGACGAGCACCCGGAGACCCGAGTCGCCGACATCGGCGTGGGCAAGCAGCAGCTCGTGGAGATCGCCAAGGCCCTGTCCAAGCAGGTGAAGCTGCTGATCCTGGACGAGCCGACGGCGGCCCTGAACGACGAGGACAGCGGCAAGCTGCTCGATCTGATCCTGGAGCTGAAGAACCAGGGCATCACCTCGATCATCATCTCCCACAAGCTCAACGAGATCCGCAAGGTCGCCGACTCGGTGACGATCATCCGGGACGGCCGGTCCATCGAGACCCTCGATGTGAAGGCGCCGGAGACCACCGAGGAGCGGATCATCGCGGGCATGGTCGGCCGCGACCTCGACCACCGCTTCCCGGAGCGCACCCCGCACCAGCCTCAGGAGGGCGCGGCCCCGGCGCTGGAGATCCGCAACTGGACCGTCCATCACCCCATCGACCAGCAGCGCAAGGTCGTGGACGACGTCTCGATCAGTGTCCGCCGGGGCGAGATCGTCGGCATCGCCGGGCTGATGGGCGCCGGTCGCACCGAACTCGCGATGAGCGTCTTCGGCCGCACCTACGGCCGGTACGCGGGCGGCACGATCCTCAAGGACGGCGTCGAGATCCGTACGAAGTCCGTCGCGGAGGCGGTGGAGCACGGCATCGCGTACGTCACCGAGGACCGCAAGCACTACGGCCTCAACCTCATCGACACCATCAACCGGAACATCTCGCTGACCGCGCTGAGGAAGGTCGCCAAGCGGGGTGTGGTGGACGAGCAGGCGGAGCGGCAGGTCTCCGAGGGTTACCGCAAGTCGATGAACATCAAGGCGCCGACGGTCTTCGAGCCGGTGGGCAAGCTGTCCGGCGGCAACCAGCAGAAGGTCGTCCTCAGCAAGTGGATCTTCGCCGGTCCCGACGTGCTGATCCTGGACGAACCCACCCGCGGTATCGACGTGGGCGCCAAGTACGAGATCTACACGGTCATCGACCAACTGGCCGCCCAGGGCAAGGCGGTCGTCTTCATCTCCTCCGAGCTGCCCGAACTGCTCGGCATGTGCGACCGCATCTACACGATGGCGGCCGGGCGGCTGACCGGTGAGGTGCCGCGGGCCGAGGCCACGCAGGAAGTGCTGATGCGCCAGATGACGAAGGACAAAGAGGTAACGCGATGAGCACGGACGTCACCGACAAGAGCCCGGCCGCCGCGCCGCCGGGCAAGGGCGGACCGACCGCCGGCGAGGGTCTGTTGCAGCTGGTGCTCGGCGGCCTGCGCCGCAACATGCGCCAGTACGGCATGCTGATCGCGCTCGGTCTGATCGTCGTCCTCTTCCAGTTCTGGACCGGCGGCGACCTGCTGCTGCCGCGCAACGTCTCCAACCTGGTGCTGCAGAACAGCTACATCCTGATCCTCGCGATCGGCATGATGCTGGTGATCATCGCCGGGCACATCGACCTGTCGGTCGGCTCGATCACGGCGTTCGTGGGCGCCTTCGCGGCCGTGCTGACGGTGCAGCACCATGTGGCGTGGCCCGTCGCGCTGGTGCTGTGCCTGCTGGTGGGCGCGGTGGCGGGCTCCGTACAGGGCTGCCTGATCGCGTATTTCGGCATACCGTCGTTCATCGTGACCCTCGCCGGGATGCTGCTCTTCCGCGGTCTGACGGAGATCCTGCTCAAGGGCCAGACCCTCGGCCCGTTCCCGAACGGCCTACAGAAGATCGGTAACGGCTTCCTGCCCGAGGTCGGCCCGAACACCAACTACCACAATCTCACCCTGCTCCTCGGCATCGTCCTGATCGCCTCCGTGGTGTGGCAGGAGGTGCGCGACCGGCGCCGCCAGCAGGAGTTCTCCCTCGACGTCGTCCCCGTGAAGCTGTTCCTGCTCAAGCTCGTCGCGCTGGTCGCCGCGATCCTGGCCCTCACCATGCTGCTCGCCAGCTACGACGGCGCGCCGATCATCCTGATCATCCTCGGTGTCCTGGTGGGCGGCTACGGCTACGTCATGCGCAACTCGGTCTTCGGCCGCCACATCTACGCCATCGGCGGCAATCTGCCGGCGGCCAAGCTGTCCGGCGTGAAGGACAAGCGCATCACCTTCCAGGTGTTCCTGAACATGGGAGTGCTCGCGGCCCTGGCGGGTCTGGTGGTCGCCGCCCGCCTGAACGCGGCCTCGCCGAAGGCGGGCGACGGCTTCGAACTGGAGGCCATCGCCTCCTCCTTCATCGGCGGCGCCTCCATGAGCGGCGGTGTCGGCACCGTCCTGGGTGCCATCATCGGCGGTCTCGTCCTCGGCGTGCTGAACAACGGCATGAACCTCCTCAGCGTCGGCACCGACTGGCAGCAGGTCATCAAGGGCCTGGCCCTGTTGGCGGCGGTCGGCTTCGACGTGTGGAACAAGCGCAAGTCCGGTTCATAAGTCAGATCGGGCCCCGCCACCGACGGCGGGGCCCCTCCTCTTTCGGGAGCCGCATCCATGGAACTGAACAGACGCACGGTCATAGCAGGAGCCGCGGCGGCCGGCATCGCCGCCACCACCCTCGGCTCGGGCAGCGCCCAGGCCGCCACCGGCTCATCGGGTTCGCCGGGTTCGTCAGGTTCGTCGGGAGGCAGGAAGCCGGTGAAGGAACCCTTCGGCAAGCTCGCCGACGGCACGAAGATCTACCGCTGGTCGCTGGAGAACGGCGGCACCCGGCTGAAGGTCCTGAACTGGGGCGGTGTGGTCCAGGGGCTGGAGATCCCCGACCGGCACGGCCACTACGCCAACGTCTCGCTCGGCTTCGACAACATCGACGACTACGTGGCGAAGACCCCGTACTTCGGCGCGCTGATCGGCCGGTACGGCAACCGCATCGCCAAGGGCCGGTTCACCCTCGACGGCAAGAGCTACCAGCTCTCCGTGAACGACGGCGTCAACAGCCTGCACGGCGGCAAGCAGGGCTTCGACAAGCACGTGTGGGACGTCGAGCCGTTCACCGACGGTTCCGACGTCGGCCTGCACCTGCACTACACGAGCGTCGACGGGGAGATGGGCTACCCGGGCACGCTCAAGGCGAGGGTGACGTACACCCTGAACCGGCACGGCCAGTGGCGCATCGACTACGAGGCCACCACCGACAAGCCGACCGTCCTCAACCTCACCAGCCATGTCTACTGGAACCTGGCCGGCGAGGGCAGCGGCACGATCGAGGACCACGAACTGCGGATCGCGGCCTCCCGCTACACCCCCACCGACTCGGGCCTGATCCCGACGGGCGAGCTGGCGAAGGTGGCCGGCACACCCTTCGACTTCCGCCACGCCAAGCCGATCGGCCGCGACCTCCGCGCCGGGCACGAGCAGCAGGTGCAGGCCAAGGGCTACGACCACAACTGGGTGCTGGACAAGGGCATCACGGCGCGGCCCGAGCACGTGGCGACCCTGCGCGACCCGCGCTCCGGCCGCACCCTGAAGATCGCCACCGACCAGCCGGGCCTGCAGTTCTACTCCGGCAACTTCCTCGACGGCACCCTCACCGGCACCGGCGGCCGCACCTACCGCCAGGGCGACGCGCTCTGCCTGGAGACCCAGCACTTCCCGGACTCGCCGAACCATGCGGACTTCCCGTCGACCGTGCTGCGCCCGGGGCAGACATACCGGACGTCGACCATCCACACCTTCGAGGCGTGAACCACCTCACACCGCTGGTGAGTTGAACGCCACGGTCACCCCTTCCGTATCCCAGGGTGGCCCGTGCTCCCCCGCACGGGCCACCCTGAAACGGAGGTCCCTTTGGCCGGCAACGTCACCTCGTTGTTCCGCGGCACCGACGCGCACAGCCCCTCCATGGCGGCGCTGACGCGGGAGGGCGGCGACGGGACCGGCCCGGTCGACTTCTGCATCCCGTGCAACCCGTACTTCCCCACTCCGGCCATGTTCGACGAGCTGGCGATCCGGTTGCGCGAGATCATGACGTACTACCCGAGCAGCGCCGACACCATCACCGGCGAGCTGTGCTCCCTGCTCCAGCTGCCCCCGCAGTGCGTGGCCATGGGCAACGGCTCGACGGAACTCATCACCTGGATCGACCACCTGCTGGTCCGCGAGTCCCTGTCCGTCCCCGTCCCCACCTTCGGCCGCTGGACCGACCAGCCGATGGAGACCGGCAAGCGGGTCGACATGTTCCCGCTCCAGGAGGCGAGCGGCTTCGCGCTGGACCTCGCCCAGTACGCCGAGTTCATCCGCGCCCGGGGCACCCGCGTGGCGGTCGTCTGCAACCCCAACAACCCCGACGGCGGCTATCTGCGCAAGCAGCAGGTGGTCCAGTTCATGGACGCGATGGCCGACCTCGACCTCGTGGTCGTGGACGAGTCCTTCCTGGAGTTCGCCGACGCGGAGACCGAGCCCAGCGTCGTCCAGGAGGCCATGCTCCGCCCCAACGTGGTCGTGCTGCGCAGCCTGGGCAAGAACTTCGGGCTGCACGGCATACGCTTCGGCTACCTGGTCGCCAATCCGGCCCTGGCGGGCCGCGTGCGGTCCATGCTCCCGAAGTGGAACCTCAACTCCTTCGCGGAGTACGTGGTGTTCATGCTGAAGGAGCACGGCCCCGAGTACGCGCAGAGCCTCCAGCAGGTCCGCCGCGACCGGCTGGAGATGGCCAGCCACCTGTCGGCGCTGCCGGGGCTGACGGTGTACCCCTCCCAGGGGAACTTCCTCTTCGTACGACTGCCCGTAGGCGCCGAGGGCACCGTGGTGCGGGACCGGATGCTCACCGAGCACCGGATCCTGGTCCGCGAGTGCGGCAACAAGATCGGTTCCTCCAGCCGCTTCCTGAGACTCGTGGTGCGCCCCCAGGTCGACGTGCGTCGCCTGGTGTCCGGCCTGGAGCAGGTGCTCTACGGGTCCAGGAGGGGAGCCGCCGTACCCGAGCTGGGCACCGGGACCAGCTACAGCTCGGGTACGGCGGCGGTGGACCGGCTGGTGAGCGAGACCAATGGGGGCGGAGTCCCGGGGCTGGCCGCCCAGGCACAGGCCATGGCCGCCGCCCTGCCCGCTCCCGCCCCGGCCACCGGCACCGGCATGCCGCTCCCCGCCGCCGTGCAGCCCGGCGCCGGGATGCCGATGCCGGCGATGCCTCAGCCCTTGCCCGCGGTGGCTCAGCCGACCCCCGCGCCGGTGCCGACGGCACCCCAGCCGGTGCCTGCGGCGGCCCAGCCGGTACCCGCGCCGCAGCCCATGGCACCCGTACAGCAGCCCGTGGCCCCCATGCCGGTCCCGCAGCCGGGCCCGGTACCGACGCCCGCTCCCCTGCCGGCCCCCACGCCGGCGCCGTCCCCCGCCGCCGCAGCCGCCCTCACTCCCCCCGGCGTCCCGGCGCGGGGCGGCCTCACGGCGGCCCAGGTACGTGGCATGACGGCCCCGGCCCCTGTCCCGGCCCGGGGCCTGGCCCCGGCCCCGGCCCCGGCGACGGGCTGGCCGAACGCCCAGAGCTGGCCGAACGCGGCAGGGATGGGACAGGCGGCGGGTTGACGCCCACGGCCGGACTCGCGGCCCCCCGCTGTACGCCCCTGCGCGCGACCGCCGAGGCGCCGGCGCCCCCCGTGTGGGGGATGTGCTCCGGGATTGAGCGACGAGACGCTGCCTGCGCTGGGCGCCCGTAAGGAGGGTCCTCTCGTGGCAGGAATCGCTCGCCTCGTACTCTGCGCCGTCGCGTTCTCGTCGCTAGTCCTCGCGAGCGCCGACGTGGGGCACGCGGGTACGGCGGCCGGCCATCGCATCGACCTCGCCTCGGCGCCGAAGACCACGGAGAACGACGCGCTCACCTTCAACGCGGCGACGTGGGCGGATCTGCAGCGCGTGACGGGGGCGGACCCTGGCGTTGACGTGGACACGCGGGGCAATGGCCGCGTCTTCGTCGATTTCCCCTGGGGAAGGATCATGACGCCGACGCTCCCCAACATCGTGGCACGCTCGCTCGACCGCGGTGACACCTTCCGGACCCTGTTCGACGAGAGTTGCCCGACCGGCAACTCCCAGCCGCACTGCGGTGATCCGGGCTTCGGCAACAGCGCCCTCGCGCTCTCCCCTGACAATGACAACGTCTACCTGTCCGGAATCGCGCCCGGATTCGGGTCCCTGACGGCGTCCGCTTCCTCCGATGCCGGCGACACCTGGCCGAAGTTCAACCCGGTGACTTTGCCGGGAGGCACGGACCGGCCCTGGTTGCTCGCCCCGGGCGGCCGGACGGCGTACCTCGAGTGGGTCAACCTGGCGCCGGCGAGCATGGGGCAGCCGGACGCGCAGTACGCGACCACGCGGGACGGCGGGGCCTCGTGGAACGTCGATCCGATTCCCAAGTACGCCGCGGGCGGTGCGACACGACTGGTGATGGACCGGTCCACCCAGAGCCCTGCGCACGGTGCCATCTATCAAGTCTTCGGCGTACTGGACCAGCTGGGGAACCCGACTCGGACGGCCCGCATCGCCGTTTCCACGGATGCCACCAAGACCTTCCACACCCACGACGTCGGGGACGACCTGGCGTGCGGCGGCTGCCAAGGGGTGCCGTCCGGATTCTCCCTGCCGTGGGTGACCACCGATACCGGCGGAAATCTCTATGCCGTCTGGGGGACGGACAGCGGTTCCGACGTCGTCATGAGTACGTCGAACATCTCGGACCCGGCCAATGATCCGACGAAGGGCGGCAACCCCGGCAGCAGGTGGAGTACGCCGGTCCGCGTGTCGACGGGGGCCGCGGAAACCGCTGTCGTCAGCAACGTCGTGGCCGGCTCGCCGGGCAACGTCGCCATCGTCTACTACGGGACCGGGGGCTCCGGGATCCCCGACACCCAGCCGGCCGACGCCGCGTGGCACGCGTTCGTCGCGCACTCGGCCAACGCCCTCAGCGCAAGCCCGGACTTCACGCAATCGGTCATCGACCATCGCGTGGTTCACACGGGCCCGTTCTGCACCGATGGACAGGGGACACACTGTTCGGGCGGCCATGACCGCGGCCTGCGCAACTGGATGAGGGTGGGCATGGGTCCCGACGGCCGTCTGTACACCGCGTGGAGCGATGACAACAACGACGGCAACCGGACCGGGATCCGCTTCGCGAAACAGCTCACCGGTCCGAGTCTCGTGGCCGGGAACCCCCCGTTCAGCGACCCGGTGCCGTCGAGCCCGATGGCCGATCCCTCCGGCGACGCCACGTGGCCCAATCGCATCACAGGCGGCACCAACCTGCCCGGGGCCGACCTCACCGGCGTCGCATTGGACAGGCAAGGTGCGAAAATCCGTTTCGATCTGTCGGTTGGCGATGCGACGCGATTCGAGGACGCGGTCAACACGGTCCCCTCGGCCGGCCGGCTGCTCTTCGTCGTACGGTTCGAAACGGCGGGCCAGGACTATTTCGCGGCGTACGAATACTCGAAGGGCGGAGCGACCCGCGCCTATACCGGACGGATCAAAGCCGGCGACGGTGTCGAGGCCGGAAATTTCCCGAACGCGATTGCTTTTCTCCGCCACAGTCAGGCCGATGACGCGACGGCGACGGTCAGCGGTGACACCATCACGATCACGCAGCAGCTGTCGGCCCTCGACAACCCCCGCACCCTGCTCAGCGTCGTCGGGGCGTCCCTGATCGGCCCGTCCGAGCTGACCGAGAACCGGTCCACATTGCTGAACACCATTGATGCGACACGGGCCTTCGATCACGAGCTGTGACGTACCCCCGCGTCTTCCCCACGCCGGCCGCTTCCCCGTGGCCGTCTACGCTCGGGGCCATGCGCGTGCTGGTGGTGGAGGATGACCGGGAGCTTGGCCGGGTGGTGCTGTCGGGTCTGCGGTCGGCCGGGTTCGCGGTGGATCTCGCGGATCGGCTGGCGGAGGCGGATCTCAAGCTCGCTGTCAGTACCTACGACTGCCTGGTGGTCGACCGGGGGCTACCCGACGGGGACGGGCTGGCTCTGGTCCGGGACCTGCGCCGGGCGGGTGTGCGGGTTCCCGTACTGATGCTCACGGCGATGGATGCCGTGGCGGAGCGGGTGGCCGGGTTCGATGACGGCGCCGACGACTACGTGGTCAAGCCCTTCGCGTTCGCGGAGCTGGCCGCGCGCGTCGGTGCGCTCTGCCGGCGCGCCGAGCAGCCCCGCCCGCCCGTGGCGTTGGTCGGTGACCTCGAAGTGGACCTGGCTCGACGCCGGGTGCGGCGCTCAGGCGTCCTGCTGACGCTCACCGCCAAGGAGTTCGCGGTTCTGGAACTTCTCGTGGCCCGGGTCGGGCAGGTGGTGTCGCGCACCGACCTGATCGAGTGCTGCTGGGACGAGATGGCGGAGCCGGCATCGAACGTGGTGGACGCGGTGATCGCGCAGCTGCGTCGCAAGCTCGGCGCCCCGGCGGTGATCGGCACCGTGCGCGGTGCGGGGTTCGTGATCGATGCCGGGGAGGGGCCGGAGGCCGACGGACCGGTGGACCAGTGATCGCCGGCAGCCCGGCGGTGTCGCGGCTGAGGCGGCTGCGGTGGATGCTGACCGGCCTGTTCACGTTGACCACCACCGTGTGTCTGATCGCCCTGGCCGCGGTCGCGCTGGCGATCGACGCCCGATCGCGCGCCGATGCCCTGGACGGCGATGTCAACCGGCGGGCTACGGCCTTGGCCCGTGCGGTCTACTACGACCAGGGCGTACTGCACTTGGGACCGCTGCGCGAGGACGACCTGGTCCAGGGCCCGGCGGGGGTGGCGGTGGTGGAGTGGGACGCGACGGACCACGCGCGGCAGCGCTTTGCCCGCCGCCCCGTGCTCCTGCCACGGCTGTCCGGGCTGAGCGAGACCGGTGAGCGGGCCAGACACGACCAGGAGACCGTCGTGGAGCGGGGCACCGCCGCCGACGGACGGACCGTCCGGCTGGCGGCGGCACCCGTGTGGGACGACGACCGGATCGGTGCGGTGGTCGTCGCCGTAGGCGACCCTGCGCCGGGGCAACGCGACCATGACCGTCTCGTGCGGTGGCTCGTCCTCGGCGGACTGGGGCTCGTGGCCGCGGCGGCCGGCGCCGGGCATCTGTTGTCGGGGCGGAGCATGCGTCCCGCGCTGCGGGCCCTGGACCAGCAGGAGCAGTTCCTGTCCGAGGCCGCCCACGAGCTGCGCACCCCCCTGGCCACGCTCAGGCTGGTCACGGAGGCCGGTGCGCGGTCACCGGGGGAGTCCGCCAAGGCGCTGGGCGACGCGACACGGCTGGTGGATCAGATGGGGCGGCTGGTGGCCGGCCTGCTGGCCCGTGCGCGGGTACAGGTCGGCACGCAGCGGGTGGAGCGGACGGCGCTCCGGCTCGACCAGGTCGTCGAGCAGGTCGTCGACGAACTACCGGCCTCGGACGCCGAGGTGACGGTGCGGGCCGAGCCCACGGTCGTGCACGGCGATCCGGAGCTGCTGGCCCAGGCGGTGCGCAATCTGATCGACAACGCCCTCAAGCACGGGGCTGCCCCAGGAGAGCGGGCCCAGGTCGACGTGGCGGTCGTGGAGGGCAGGGTCACCGTGCGCGATCACGGTCCGGGGGTGGCCCCGGCCGGGCGGGAGCGGTTCTTCGGCCGGCGGGCGGCGGGACCTGGAGGGGGTACGGGGATCGGGCTGGCGATTGTGCGGTGGGTGGCCGATCTGCACTCCGGCACCGCGCGCATCAGCGACGCCCCCGGAGGCGGGGCCGTAGCCGAACTGGTCATCCCGCGGGAATCAGCCGGTCCGCCCGTGTGACGCCGCGATGGCGCAGGGGCGATGCGGAGACGTGGGCGCTGTGCGAGCCGCGCGGGCGAGGCGGGCTGTGCGGGCCGCCTCACGATTTCCTCATGATGCCGTCGGCAGCCTTCTGGCATGTCCGAGCAACACAATCGCGTGATCATCCTGGCCGCCGGTGTCGCCACCGCCGTCCTGGCTGTCTCCTGCTCGCCGTCGTCCCGTCCCGGAGCCGACCCGACCGCCGGCCCGCCCGCCGGCGTGGTCCGCGTCGACCAGGTCGGCTACGCACCCGGCGAGACCAAGCACGCCTACTTGATGACGTCCCGCCCCGCCGACCGGGCGCCCTTCCGGGTACTCGACGCCTCCGGCAGGGAGGTGCTGTCCGGCACGGCCGGGCCCTCCACGGGGCGTTGGAACAGCACCTACGACTCCGTCCGCACCCTGGACCTGTCCCGCCTCACGGCTCCCGGCGACTACCAAGTCGAGGTCACCGGCCCGCTCCACGCAACCTCGCCGAAGTTCCGTGTGGCGCCCGCCCACGAGCTGTTCGACAAGGTCGTCCAGGACAACGCCCGCTTCTTCACAGCCCAGCGCGATGGAGCCGACGTGGACCCCGGCGTGCTGCGGCGCAAGCCCTCGCACCTGGCCGACGGGCAGGCCACGGTCTATGACACCCCCGTCTACGGTGAGGACGCCGAGCGGCTGCTCGCACCTCTCAAGGCCGTGGGCGGCCCGGCCGACGTCTCCGGCGGCTGGTTCGACGCCGGCGACTTCCTGAAGTTCACGCACACCGCGTCGTACTCCACCGCGAGCCTCCTCCTGGCTGAGCGCACGGCCCCGGCCGGCGCTGCGAAGCTGGCCGAGGAGGCCCGCCACGGGCTGGACTGGCTGGACAAGATGTGGGACGACTCCTCCGCCACCCTTTACGTCCAGGTCGGCCTAGGCGTGGGCGACACCGACGACGGCAGCGGCAAGGTGCGCTCCGATCACGACGTGTGGCGGCTGCCCGAGGCCGACGACGCGATGCGAGTCCGGCCCGGCGATCCCGACTACACGATCAAACACCGGCCGGTCTTCCGGGCCGCACCTCCCGGCGAGCCCATCAGCCCCAATCTCGCGGGGCGGGTCGCCGCGACGTTCGCGCTGGCCGCGCAACGGGACGCCGTAGACGCCCCGGAGCGGGCTCGCACGGAACTGGAGAAGGCCGCCCGGATCTACGCACTCGCCGACACCTCGCCGAAGGGGCAACTGGTCACCGCGTTTCCCCACGGTTTCTACCCCGAGTCGTCCTGGGAGGACGACATGGAGTTCGGGGCCGCGGAACTGGCCCTGGCCGGCGAGGCTCTGGGCGACGACCGGACACAGGAATGGTCGCGCCAGGCCGGCCACTGGGCCAAGCGGTACCTGAACTCGGACAACCTCGGCACCCTCGGACTAGGCGACGTCAGCGCCCTGGCACACACCGATCTCGCGAAGCTGATCGACGACGGCCGACCGAGCGGCGAGGTCAGCCGCGCGCAGCTTGTCGCCGACCTCAAGCGTCAACTCGACGACGGCCAGGCCCGCGCGGCCCGGGATCCCTTCCGAGCGGGTGCCGTCTACACGGACTTCGACTCCGTGCCCCACACCTTCGGCCTGGCCACCACCGCGCTGCTCTACCACCGGGTCACCGGCGACTCCCGTTACGACGGCTTCGCCACCCAGCAGCGCGACTGGGCGCTGGGCGCCAACGCCTGGGGATCGTCCTTCGTCATCGGAGAGGGATCCACCTTCCCGCACTGCCCGGAGCACCAGGCCGCCAACCTCGCGGGCAGCCTCACGGGCACGGGCGACATCCTCGTCGGCGGCGTGGTCAACGGCCCCAACGACGCGGCCAAGCTCAAGGAACTCAACTCCTTCCCGACCATGCGCCCGTGCCCGGCCCGAGCGAGCGACCCCTTCTCCGCCTTCAACGGCCACGGGGGCGGCTACCGGGACCACGTCGGCTCCTGGCAGACCGTCGAGGCGGCCGACGACTTCACGGCCACCGCGTTGCTGACGTTCAGCCTCTTCGCACGCGGAGTCTCCGACTGAGCCACGGCGGCATGTCGACCTCGGGGCCGGGCGGGCGCCGCGCGGGATGGAACTGAGCGCCTTCGTCACTCACGCCGGGCAGTGACCGTCAGGACCTTCAAGGCCACCAGGGGATGGAACAGCAGGACCGGTGAGGCCACCATGTTCACCACGCGTACGAACCTCGTCCAGACGGCCGCGTCCTTCACCGCCACGCGGAAGAGACGTGTGTTGTACCAGTGGGCGAAGCGCGCGGCGAGGGGTTGGCCCTTCGGGGCCCACATCAGGTCCGAGTTGGTGGACAGGGTCCACGGAGCCAGCACCAGACGGCCCACCTTCTTCTGGAATCCGGCGGCGAGGCCGTCCAGCCGCCCGGCCGCGCGGCGCCGCTTCAGCATGTCCTGCAGCAGCTCCGCCTCCATGGCGGCGACCGTCATGCCTTGACCGTAGACGGGGTTGAAGGCACAGACGGAATCGCCGACGGCGATGAGGCGGTCCGGCCAGTCCCTGACGGCGTGGTAGGGCCGCCACTGGTTGTCGACGTTGGTGTAGCGACGGGTGGGCTCCTGGACGGTGCGCCGGGCGATCTGCTCGGCCAGGCGCGGGTTGTCCAGGCTCTCCGCGAACGCCAGGTAGCCCTCGTCGTCGGTCGGCGGCTGGTCCTGGAACCCGAAGAGCGAGCAGGTCCATCGGTCGCGCTCCACGGCGAGCAGCACCCCGGCCCGGGGCACGCTGGGCGCGAACAGCATCTGGTAGGCGACGTAGTAGTCGGGGTGGTCGGGGTGGCTCTTCTCCGGCCGGTCGAAGTTCATCGACGTATAGGTGACTTTGGCCTTCACGGTTCGCTTGGGTGGCACGCTGATCCCCATCGCGTCCAGCCAGTCCACCAGCGAGCTGGACCGTCCGGAGGCGTCGATGACCAGATCGGCGGCCAGTTCGAAGGGCTCCGCGCTCTCCGACCGGCACGTCACGCCGTTCACACGGCCCGAGGAGTCCCGGGTCAGGCCGGAGCACTGGGTGGACGGCACCAGTGTGACCTGGGGCAGTGCGAGCACCTTGCGGCGAATGCGGCGTTCCAGCTCGTCGCGGGTGAAGGACTGGATCCGGATGCCCGTACGCTGCCGTGGCGCGAGTCCGACGGGCAGCAGGAAGTCGACGCCCTCTCCGTAGTCGTATACCGGCGCCCCCGCTTCTCTCAGCTCATCGCGCAGTCCCGGGAAGAGCCGCTCAAGGATCTCCCCGCCCTTGGCCAGCATCGCGTGCGCGTGGTAGCCCTGCGGAGCACCCGGGTGAGCGCCCGTGTCCGCGTCGACGGCGTCCCGTTCCACGAGGACGACCTCGCTGAAGAAGTCGGTCAGTACGCGTGCGGTCACGAGTCCCGCGTAGCTGCCGCCGATGACAACGGCCTTGCCCCAAGGGCGGTCTGTCTTCATGTCGTCTCCCATCCACCCAGTCAACGGCACCACCACGAGCCCCGGCACGGGGCTCGGGAAGCAACCGGGGAGCGCGTGCAGGCCCACGATCATGAGTCCATGGGCCCGCACGCCGTAAGGTCAGATCCGGTCGGCCGCGATGAGGAGGTAGTGGAAGCTGCCCTCCTTGTAGGCGGTGAGGAAGGGGTCCTCGATGCCGGTGGCCACGGACGACTTCGCGCGCAGTTCCCAGTAGGGGATCGTGTCCGGGGTCAGGTCCACCACCTGCATCGGTACGAGGTTGTTCGCGGCCAGTGCCTTGAAGTACTCGCTGCGCGGGTGGATGTTGCAGGTGTAGTGCTCGTCGATCCTGCTGACGGCCTTGGAGCGCATGCCGGTCACGTCGTTGGAGCAGCCGGTGATGCAGACGTAGCGTCCGCCGTACTTCAGCAGGCGGGAGAACTCGGCGAAGAGTTCGAACAGGTCGACGTACATGGTCGTCTCGTTGGTCCAGATCGCCCGGCGGGATCCGGTGTCGAGACGGGTGTCGAGCATGTTGCGGAAGTGGAAGCGGACCTTGTCCATCACCCTGCGCTGCTTGGCCTGCTCGTTGGCGAAGTCGACCTGCTGCTCGGAGATGCTGACGCCGTCCACGTGGCAGCCGAAGCGGGCGTTGGCCATGAAGCTGGTGCCGCCGCGGCCGGAACCGGCGTCCAGGAGGTGGTCGTCGGGGGTGATGTCGCCGAGGTGGTCGAGGAGTACGTCGGCCTGGGCGGTCTCCAGGCGGTGCAGTTCCTCGATGATGCGCTGGTCGCGGGTCTCGGGCGGTCCGGCGAGGACCGAGGGGTCCCATTCGCCGAGGCCGTAGTGGTGGTGGTAGAGGCCGTCGACCTCGCCGAGCTTGATGTTGACGGGGTCCTTCTCCTTGTTCCAGTACTCCGCGACCGACTTCTGGTACTCGGTGCGCAGGACATCGCGCATGGCGATGCTTTCCATCTGGGTGGCGATCTTGGACATGGGGGGATTCCTCACTGGGACTAGGAGCTGGGAGATGGGGGCTGGGCCTGGGGTGGGAATGCGCGAGTTGGACGCGACCGGGGTCAGGCGGCGTTCGCGTTCGCGTTCGCGGTCTCGTGGTAGCGGCCGCTACCGGCGCACCAGGCCCAGGTGCCGGCCAGGAAGCGGCGCGGTTCCGGGGAACCGGTCCGGGCGAGCGCGGCCGCCTCGGCCTCGAAGGTGAGCATCAGCTCGTCGCGGGCGGGCAGTCGAGCAGGCGCCCGAGATCGGATGCCGCCGCCTCCCGGCGGACCTCGGGGGCGGCGGTACGGGCGGCTGCCACGGATACACCACGGCCACCGCGCCCGAGGGCGGCCGCCGAAGTACCGAGTCCGGTGGGCCCGACCGGCAGCACGGCCAAGCCCGACCGCACCACCGCCCCCCAAGCGACGCCCCTACGGCCGAGGGCCCCCGCCGGTACACCCGCTCCGGTCGGACCGGTCGACGGCACGACGGATGCCGGAGACACACCCACCGACGACAGCCCGGCCGCCACAGCAGAACCCACCTCCGCCGACTCCCCGACTAC